>JBJHBB010000362.1:0-3433 GCA_050485265.1 Rhodothermales bacterium
CGCGCGCTGGACATGGCGAGTGTGATCGTCCAGGCCCGAAAAGTCCGCGTAGGCTTTCGCGACCGCGACCGGGTTGCCTTCGTCCGCGAAGAAGGTCCGGACATTCTGGAGAAAATCGACCAGGTGATCCCCCGGGTTGCCGTCACTGAATCGGCCCTTTAGGTAGTAATAAAGGTTCTGATAGTCGACCAAGAGGGCGCTGTGCCCTGAGTACGGTTGTTCAGACATGGTGATTATTGATTGTGTTGCTGCGGTGGGTGGGGGGGGTGATGATCCTGCTAGCCTCGGTTAGTCTCCTTCTGACAATTCGAGGACAGTCAGCTGGTGATTGGGGTAAATGCAGATGTCCGCGGCGAAGTGAAGAGCTTCCTCGACCGTATCGCGGGGGGGCAGATCTGGGCTGTGCTTCATCATGGCTCGTGCTGCGGCCAGCGCGTACGGCGCGCCGCTCCCAATGGCCAGCACATCGTCGTCCGGCTCGATAACATCGCCGGTGCCACTGATGAGCAGGAGTTGACCGGGGGCAGCGACTGCCAGCAGCGCCTCGAGCCGTCGCAGGTAGCGATCGGTCCGCCAATCCTTGGCAAGCTCAACGGCGGCTCGCGTGGTGTTTCCGCCGAATTGCTGCAGTTTGTCCTCGAAGCGCTCGAAGAGGGTGAACGCGTCGGCGGTCGCCCCAGCGAACCCGGCGAGGATCTTACCGCTGTGGAGACGGCGAACCTTCTGTGCGCGATGCTTGAGCACCGTGTCCTTCATCGTGGCCTGCCCATCGGATCCGAGCGCGACCGTACCGCCCTTACGGACGCCGACTACGGTCGTCGATCGGATACGAGGAGTGGCGGAGGCCGGCTCTGTGGTGGGATACATTAAGGTCAGTTATAAACACATGTGACGCACGTGGAGTTGATGCCAACGCCGTCATTTCCAAAATATGACTTCGCTTGATTGGATCAAAGCCTAATTATCGGACGTGGCGCACAATTGCTTCCACGATCTCGTCCTGTGCGCGCGTCACACGACCTGTTGATGTACCGAACAGGTTAGTGAGGACCGCGAACGCAACCGGTCGGCCGCTGGCCGTGGTTGCGTAGCCGGCCAGGTTCCGCGCTCCGGTGACGGTGCCCGTTTTGGCGAAGACGCTTCCGTTGGCGGGGCTCTGAGAAAACCGTCTGCGAAGGGTCCCGTCAACACCGCCGATGGCCATGGACTCGACAAAGGCCTGGCGGATGCTCGCGTCGGGGTGGTTCCACATGTATTGAAGCAATGCGGTGAGGTCGAGGGGGGACAACATATTGTAGGGCGACATACCGCTTCCGTCCCGGAGCCGCATTCTGTCGACGCGCATCCCCGCGCGCTCGAACAGTGGCTCGGACGCCAGAATGCCTGCCTCGGAAGAACCGCACCTCACTCTGTCGGGATCGCGTCGACGCTCCGTAGCCCTTCTACGTGCCGTCGCACAGCGTTCCGCGCCCAGGGTCCGCAGTAGGTGCTCTGCATAAAGGTTCTGGGACACCTTGTTCGTCACCGAGATCAGTTCCGACATGGGTGGCGACGTATGGGTCGCGATAGAGCGCATCTGACCGTAGTCGAGCCCCTGCCACCAGTCCTCGCCGATCACAGGATCGCCACTCACGGTGATGCCTTCGTCACGCAAAAGTGCTCGAAGCGAGTGGACGAAGTATCGCGTGGGGTTGTGCACGGATACAGTTCGACTGACCGTCTGGCCTCGAGGCACCTCGGATTCAAACCAAATCGTATTCCCACCCTGGTCTCGTCTGATCTGGTGACGAGCGCCCGAAGCGACCGTTTGAGAACGATTAACGACATACACGAAGTCGTTGTCTGGCTCGACCCTGACCCGTGCGCGGCTCCCTAAGCTCGTGCCTGTTGCTGAGATCGAGAGCCGGCCCTCATTGAACGAGAGAGCGCTGATCTGCGCCGCGAAGGGAGTGGGCTCGTCATCCCACGCCCAACCCGCGCCCAGCAATTCGTCGTCGAAGTAGGAGGCGTCACCGATCACATGGCCGGTCACGCTGGTGATTCCTTGGGCCTTCAAAGAATCACTCCACTGGCGAAACACCTCGAACGCGTCTCCGTCGGTGGGGTAGTGCGTCGTGAAGCGGCGATCAGAGATAGTCGGGTCACCGGTGCCACGAATCACCAGATGGCCGTCCAGTGTGCTTCCCCGGATGTCTCCGCTGGCATAGAGCCGCGTCGTGTACCGGTAGTCGGGGCCGAGCGCGTCGAGCACGGCCGCCGTGGTAAGCACTTTCATGTTGGACGCCGGGATGTAGTTGTGACCAGCGTTCATGGAGAAGAGCTCGGCACCCGACTCGAGGTCCACGACATGGATCCCCCAGAAGCCGTCGGCAAGGGACGTATCCGCCAGAATGGTCGAGATCGTGGTCTCCAGACCACGGGCGGAGGGTTGCGCGACAGCGCCGGCCGACCATCCGACGACCAGCGCAAGCACCACGAAAAGTCGCATAGCGAAGGTGGTTGAGTCCGGACCATCCACGGCGCCTTGCGCAGCAGACGTCTCGGAGGGGTTACCGACGGGCCCTGGGACCGAACTGAACGGCCTGCAACTCTTCCAACTCCTCATCAACCGGGCTCAGTATCACGTAGACGAGATCCACTGCCGCCAGCGGAGCCGACGGCTGGATATAAATCACCAGATCGTTTCTGCCACGGGCTGCGAAGACCGAGTCGATCCTGCCAATCGGTACTCCCGGGGGATAGTTGCCGCTGACGAGGCTTGTGCTCACCAGCATCCCGGGCTCGACCGGCTCGGTCTTGACGACGTACTCCATCAGGAGACGATCGAACTGCTGCCCATCCCAGCGAACGATGCCGTCCCGGTTCAATTCAGTGATCTGTGCCGGGACCGCGAAGTTCGTGTTCTGGTGAGGCATCACCAGACTGTAGTTCGCACTGGAATAGACGACCTTTCCGATCAGGCCACGCTCATCTAGAACAGGCATTCCTGCCGCCACACCGTCGTTGCGACCCACATTTAGCGTTAGCGTATTGTCCTGACGCGTAATGTCCTTGCTGACGACGCGCGCAGGGACCATGTCCGTCGTCGTGATGTCGCGAAAGCCGACGAGTGCGCGCAATCGCTCGTTCTCGCGGCTGGCCGCGATCTCGCGCTCACGCAGGACGGTCAGCACGCGAGCGATCTCGCGCTTGACCTGCTTGATGCGGCGGGGGTCGTCGAGCTGGCCGGTGACGATCTGGAAGCGGAGGTTGAACAGCTCCTCCTTGTGCTCCGCGAGCGCTTGGCGCAGCTCGTCGTCCGGCAGCTCTCGCAGCTCGGCAGCAGTCGTCATTCGCCCGCCTCCTCGCGCATCACGAACTTCGTCTTGACCGGCAGCTTGTGCGACGCCTTGCGCATCGCCTCACGTGCCAGCGTCTCGTCCACGCCCGACAG
>JBJHBB010000363.1:0-3430 GCA_050485265.1 Rhodothermales bacterium
CCGGTGACGAGTACCTCCGCGCCGCCGAGATTGCCGAGACGTCTGGTGACGAAGAGCTCGAGCCCCTGGCCCGCGGTGCACGCGAGGCCGCCGTGCGCTCGTTTGTCGACGCAGGCTCGACCTACGCCGGCCAGCAGTCATTCAGCGAGGCGGGCGCGCAATTCTCTCGTGCCGCCGAGATCGCCGAGATGCTTGGTGACACCGCGCTTCAGGCGCGCGTCACCTCGAACGCCGGTACCGCATTCGTACAGGCCCAGGAGTTCGACCGCGCCGTGGCGTCCTTCGAGCGCGCAGCCGAGCTCAATCCGGACAATCTCGACTACGCCTACCTCCGTGCCGTCGCGATTCGCGGCGGAGGCGACCACGAGGCGGCCATCGCCGCGTTCAACGAGGTGATCACCGCCGCCGAGGCCGCCGAGGATGATGAGAATCGCACGAAGGCGTCCGACGCTCTTGGCCGCATGTACCTCATCGCCGCGCGCGACGAGCTCCAGGCTCAGAACTGGCGCGCCGCGATTTCCACGCTCGATCAGGCCGCAGAGCACCTCGACGAGGAGGACACTAACCTGAACACGATGTACGCCAACGCCTACTACCGCCTCGGAGTGGGGCAGGTGCAGGCCGAGCAGTGGGGTGCCGCGCGTACGTCACTGCAGCGCGCGCAGGACTTCGCTCGCAAGGCTGGCCGCGACCAGATCATCCAGGGCGCCCAGCAGCAGCTCGATTACATCCAGCAGGTGCAGGGCTAAGCCCTGAGTCGCATGTCATACGAAGGCCCGTCGTCCATCGCGGACGGCGGGCCTTCGACGTTTTCTGACCGCCCCCCCACCTAGACTGTATTGCGTCCGCCCAGAATGAGGATGATGATCAACACGAGGATGGGCGCGAGCAGCGACACGCCGACGAGCCATTCGACACCCGTGCCGGTAGATGCTGCCTGTGTGAGGTAGAGATTCATTGACGCGTAGATCGCTCGAGTGGCGCCAATCTACGCCGTGTGGTGCTCCGTAGATTCGCGCCGAGCCCAATGAGTGACACATGCCAGCGATTGCAGAAACCGCCCAGATCGATCCGTCTACCATCCTCCCGGAGGACTTACAGGTGGGTCACTTCTCCGTCGTTGGACGAGGCGTCCGCTTGGGCGAAGGAGTGCGGATTGGCAACCACGTGGTGATTCACGAAGGCACGATCGTTGGCAAGGGCTGCCGGATAGACGACCACGCCGTAATCGGCAAGCAACCCATGCGAGCCGCCCGTAGCGCGACTACCGCAAGTCGCTCACAACCCGCCGCTGTGATCGGTGACGGCGTGACGATCGGAACGAGCGCGATCGTCTACGCAGGCTGCGAGATAGCTGACGGCGTGTTGATCGCCGACCAGGCTACTGTGCGGGAAGACGTGCGAATCGGTGAGGGAACGATCGTTGGCCGGGGTGTTGCGATAGAGAACAAGACAACGGTCGGCGCTCGCTGCAAGCTCGAGACGAATGTCTACCTCTGCGCCTATAGCCGCGTGGGCGACGACGTATTCGTCGCCCCCGGGGTACTCACGAGCAACGATCGGTACCTCGGCCGGACGGAGGCGCGTCTGACCGCGTTCGGCGGGCCAACGGTCGAATCCCGCGCGCGACTGGCAGTTGGAGCGGTGCTACTGCCAGGAACGAACGTCCCGTCAGAAGCGGTCGTCGGCGCGGGTGCGGTTCTGACACGTGATGCTGTCGAGGGGCAGGTGCACCTGGGTGTACCGGCACGCCCCACACGGCCCGTTGCTGTCGAGCAACGCCTCGACGACTCGTGAGGCCGGATGGCACCAACGCACCCGTTGTCATAATAGGTGGCGGTCCCACAGGGTTGTCGCTCGCGCTCGGCCTGGCCAGGTTGGAAGTGCGCTCGATTTTGATCGAGAGAGAGGCATCGACAAGCGAATACTCGAAGGCCCCCGCTATTCATGTTCGGACCCGGGAGATCTTCAGGCAGTGGGGCGTCGAGCGTTCCGTTCTCGAGGCGGGAGAGTTGCTCCCCGAGCTCAACATTCGGGATGCGGAGAGAGATGACCAATCTTTACTGCACGTAGACTTTCGAGAGCTCCAGCACGAGGCGGAGGAACCAGGACTCCTCATCCTCGAACAGGGATCGACCGAATCGCTGCTTCTGGATGCAGTCCGGAAAATGGGGCTATGCGATCTGCGATTCGCAACGGAGGCCACGGGTATAGTACAGGACTCAGAGGGAGTCACGGTTGCCTGTCGGCACGACAACTCCGAGTTGCCGCTGCGAGGATTGTTCGCCGTCGGCTGCGACGGTGCGGGAAGCGTCACGCGCACTGCGCTCGGGCTTCAGTTCGAGGGGATCACCTACGAGCTTCGCCCCGTCCTCGCTGATATTCGTATTAGCGATCAGAGAGACCAACTGCGATGGCCGCGCGCGACGAATCGGCGAGGTGCCTTCGCCTTCACGGTCCGGTTGCGACCGGGCGTCTGGCGCCTGGTCTACCTCGCATCATCTTCCCCTGAACATGAAGAAGTCACTGCAGACGAACTGCAACATCTGGTGACCGAACTCCTCGGAGAGGGTGACTTCGAGACGATCTGGGGCAGCCGCTTCCGAATTCATCGCAGGTCGGCGCAGACCTTTCGGAATGGTCGCGTCTTTCTCGCAGGTGATGCCGCGCACGTCCACAGCCCTGCTGGCGGCATGGGGATGAATTCCGGGATCCAGGACGCGCACAACCTCGCATGGAAACTTGCCCGTGCGGTCCGAGGCGATTCCCGGGACAGCATTCTCGACTCATACACGATCGAGCGTCATGCAGTGGTCGCAGAGAGTGTCTCGCGATACGCTGACATCGCAACTCGGACAATGCTCCAGACTCCGGGCCCGGTAAGACGGGCGGCGTTCTGGCTCGCGCGGCGGCTACTCTCCATTCCCAGTATGCGTTCTAGGATGGTGAGGCAAACCGCGATGCTGTCTCTTCCCTACGCCCGCTCACCCATCATCGCAGGCACGACACCGACGGGCGAGCGCTTGCCCAATGCCAGGCTGTGTGACGACAAGGGCAGCTACATACGCCTCCACGACCTTCTGGGCTTACACGGACAAATAGTGCGTGTAGGACTAGCGGATCTTCGCCAGTCGTCCCTCTTCCCAGAAGACGTTCTGACTATCGGGCCGGGCGGATTCGTCGATGCCGACGGGACGATTGCCAGGTTCGTCGGTGACAAGAGTGCCTGGCTGCTCGTTCGACCGGACCATCATGTGGCGTGGGCCGGCGAAGAATTGAATTACGAAACCCTGCGTCGGCTTTCTCGCGATGGTGTGGTCTGGCAGGCCTAGGCGCTCGGCATCGAGTCGCCATCGCTTCGCTTGGAGAGGGAGTCGCCGGCCGTAGCTTCCTCGCCCACGCAAGAGAGGCCCTGCATGAAGCTCCAGAT
>JBJHBB010000364.1:0-3427 GCA_050485265.1 Rhodothermales bacterium
GTTCGAGGCGGCGCAGCGCGAGGACACCTGGCACGGCGTGGACTTCAGCCTGACGCCCGAGGGCAAGCTGTCGTGGGCCATCGGCGACCGCCGCTGGGTCCACCCCTGGCGGGAGCCCGGCCAGACGCTCGAGGAGCGGCTGGCGGTCATGGACGCGCAGCGTGTCGACGCGCACCTGCTGTCGCTGACCCCGACGATGTTCTGGTACGACTGGCCGGTCGACCGTGCGCGTGCGATGGCCCGTGA
This sequence comes from Rhodothermales bacterium, assembly GCA_050485265.1. Lineage (GTDB taxonomy): Bacteria > Bacteroidota > Rhodothermia > Rhodothermales > JANQRZ01 > JBJHBB01. The sequence continues at coordinate 247 of JBJHBB010000364.1, forward strand.
CGTCAACGAGTACCTCGGCGAGGCTGTGGCGCAGTACCCCGGGCGCTACCAGGCGCTGGCGCACCTGCCGCTCCAGGACCCGCGGGCAGCGGTGGACGAGCTGGAGTACGCGGTCGGCACGCTCGGCCTCGCCGGTGTTGCTGCCGGCGGCATTGGTGACTGGGGTGGCGCCGTCGTGAATCCTGCCGCGCTGGCGCTGGTCGGCGTGAGCCATGTGAGCGGATCACTGGATCTCAGTTCTGTTCAGTCCGACCCCGCGTCGGGGAGTCTGGCAAGGGTGACACGGTTCGCGCCGGGCCACGGAGCGTACGTTGTGAAGCTCCCAACCGTCCAGGGGTCCCTGGTGGTTGGCGTCGGTGCTCACCGGGCCACCACGCTGGATCGAAGGCTTTTCTACTCATCCGCGGGGACGACCGGCGGTAGTCGAGTCGACCTGTACGAAAGCGGTTATGTGGGTGAACTGTCAGCAGTCGGGGCCTTCGAGGTAGCACCGTCCATTTATGTAGGTGCCTCGTTTAACGCGCTGTTCGGCGACTACGCATTCTCCCAGTTCAGCACCCCTGGGGACGCGTCGCAATCATGGTCGCTCGATGCGAACCTGCGCGGCTTCAATGTGCGCGGAGGGATGGTCGCCGAGGTGATGGACGGCCTCAGCATTGGGCTGGCTCTAGAATCTCCGGCCTGGATCTACTCGGAGGAGACGGTCCGGACCGGGGGCACGCCTCAGTTCGTCAACTGGACCGCCCAGACGCCGCTGCGGGCGACCGGTGGAGTCGTCTATCGTGTCGACCGATTTCTCTTTGCTGTCGACATGGCCTTCTCCAATTGGTCGCAGACGCGCCTCCGACCTTCGTCCCGATATGCCCAGGAGAATCGTCTCATCCAGGAGGACTTTCGCGAGACCGCCGACCTGCGTATCGGCGGGGAGTACGAGTTCGGCCTGGGCGCATTCCGCGCAGGATACGGCTTCGCGATGGACCCGCTGCGCGACGAGGTTGAGACCGACCGCATCCGGCACACGTTCGGTACGGGACTGAGCTTCTATCTGCGGCGCGGCATCACGCTGGATGCCGGTGTGGCCTACACTCAGTTCGAGGATCAGCTTTCCTTCGAAGGCACGGGCACGTCCGTCCGAGAGACTGTTGGCATGTTCCGGAGCCTGGTCGGGCTCCAGGTCAATCTCTAGCCGAAGCGCGTCAGGCCCCCTTGAGCGCGGGCGCTGGTCGGAGCATCGATTCTGATGGGCCCAGCGACCCGCGAACGGGTGCTCCCAGCGCGCTGTGAAGGAGAAGCAGACCGGTGACGAGCAACGCCGCCGAGAGTGGTTCAGTGAAAGTGAGGCTCTGGAGGATGAGCAAGAGCAGGGCCATCGGTGCCGCGATGAGAAGAGGAAGGAAGCGCTCTCCCGCTGAGAATCGGTCTGATCGCCGGGTCAACGGTGCGCGCTTGCGAAAGGCGACCTGAAGACGCGTCAGCACGGCGCATCCCGCAAACCAGAAGGCGACGTGGAGACCGGCGTGCAGCAACGGCATCGTCGTGGCCAGCAAGACGAAAAGCACCAGGTGCACGGGAAGCAACACCCGCATGAGCAGCGCCTGCTGCGCTCCGATCTGGAGCGCTCGATGCTCCCTGATGGGGAGGATGTCGAAGGCCCAGCCGGCCTCCGGAGTATCCGACACCTGCAAACCCTGCGTGGCAGCTTGAGCGGCAAAGAGCAGGATCGTTAGCACCGACAGGTGCATCTGGATGGCCGGATCGAAGAGGACGTTCTCGGCGCCGTGGACGAAAATGTCCCCCAGACCATCAGCCCACCACGCAAACCCGGCGAAGACCATCGCCAGGAGCGCTGCGGGCCAGGCGCGGCCGCGAACGACACGATCGCCACGAAGTGCGGCAACAGCCAGGCCGAAGCCGGCGCGCGATAGGGGATCCCTGCTCAGGCCGCGCTCCATGAAGGCTGGGGCCCAGCGGCGCCGAACCGAATCCTGTGCGCTCTCGGCCTCCGCGCTGCGGAGAAGGATGGCCACGTAGCGATTGGGAAAGATGACGCCGAACGCCAGGACAATCGCCAGTCCAGCGGCAAGGATGAAGGCGATCGCGGTGAATGATCCACCCCAGGCAGCCATGACCCAGTACGGCGGCCACCACATTGCCTCGATGATCAAGGTCGATTGCGTCGCGACCCACTGATAGCCGAGCACCAGACCACCGACCAGCATCGCACGTGTCACCGACAGCATCGTCTTCAGCGTGCGGGCCGGTACGGCGAGTGTGAGGATCCACACGGCTGCCAACACGAGATAGGTCATGCCCATCATCGCGGCGAAAAGCGTCGTGCCGAGCATCAGTCCCCACGCCGATCCCCCCATGAACCACGCGGTGAGAGCTAGCGGCACGGCTCCACTAGCGCACATTATCACCCCGAAGATGCCCACGTTGGCAAGTCTCGCCATGTAGAGCGTCCCCTCCGAAATGGGGAAGGTGAGACTGATCACGTGTTCACGTGGCCTACCCATCAGGTCGTCGTACGAACCGGCGACGCCAAAGGCCGCCAGTACGGCCGAGAAGGATAGGCCCGCAAACAGAAACTCAGCCGGTGTCGCACCACGCTCTGCCAGCGACAAGGCCAGCACGAGCGACGAGAACGCATACGACACGACCGTGAGAACCAGCCGTGACGTTTGTGGCGCACCGCTCTTCGGGTGGCGGAGGTCCAGCCGGAGCTGGGCCGAGATCAGCGCTCGGAGCTGGGGGAGGTCGGCGGTCACGGGACGGGAGAAGTGTCTGATTCAGGTTGTTGCTGTGCCGCTTGTTGCTCGCGGCGGCGCTCCTGCATCATGGCTCTATACGCCTGAGCCGCCCTACTGTGTTCTGCGAATGTCCTGGTGAACACATGTGAACCGTCCCCACGTGCCACGAAAAACAGATAGTTGTGGTCCTCTGCATTCACAACGGCGCGGATCGACGACTCAGACGGATTGGTGATGGGGCCCGGTGGAAGTCCGTCGATCACGTAGGTGTTGTAGGGGTGTTGGAACTGATAGTCTGCGAAGAGCAGGCGCCGCATCGGGCCGCCGTCGGTCTGCATTAGGGCGTACTGGACGGTCGGGTCAGCCTGGAGTCGCATGCGGCCGGAGGGAGTGCGTCCGAGCAGTCGGTTGAGGTAGACGCCGGCCACCCG
>JBJHBB010000365.1:0-3425 GCA_050485265.1 Rhodothermales bacterium
CCTTCGTCCTGGTCCAGAACCATTACGACGAGTCCATTGAGGAGCGATCCCTCCGGGCGGACGTAGATGTGGACGTTCTCTGCGTCCGAGCGCACCCGCGCTAGCACCTGCCAGCCGCCGCGCTCCAGGCTACGCGCGAGATCCCGGACGCGCGCATGGATATCTCCGCGACCGGACGAGAGATCATACTGTCGCACGTAAACGCCTCTGAGCTGGCCGAGCATGGCCGCGAAGGCGGGATCATCGCCCCGCGACATCTCCGCAACCATTGCGAGCAGAGGGCCGGTGACGTTGATTTCAATTCGCGCCTCCTCACTGAAGAGGGCATCCACTCTGCTCAAATCCAGCGCCTGCGACTTCGCTGGCGAGCCAAAGCCCACGAGCAGAGTGAGGGCTATGATAGTCGTTGATCGAATCATTGTGTGGTGTGTTTGGAGGGATAGCGATAATGGCCGGCCGCTGGTAGCAGTTACATGTCGACCTCTCGGCCGATGTGCTCCTGGAGGTGATGAGTGGTGCTACGCCCGGCGCGGGCCACGACTGCGAAGGCGTACTCGACCTGCTGCCTGGCCTGATCGATCTCGGACGCGGAGTACCGTGGCGTCGACTGGTGCTGTATCCATGCTCCCCCCCCGATTGCCGCTATGACGGTCGCCATTGCTAGCACGGGCCAGATACCCCGCCGCTGACGAACATGAGTGGAGGTTCGCACGGGGGCACGGTCCTGCCTCTCGATCTGCGCTAACACCGCATCCCAGACGGGATCGGGGCACATTATCGAAGGCGAATGCCGAAGCACGGCGCGAACCTCATCCGCCCGGGCCACTTCCATGGCGCACGCGGAGCACGTTGAGACGTGCGCTGCCACTTCGGCGGCGCGTCGCTCTGCTAGCTCGGAGTCCTGGTAGGGCTCGATGAGGTCCAATACTTCGATGCAGGTCACGGGAGTAGCTCGTCTTGAGGAACCAGACTGAGCAGGTGCTCCCTCAGTCGCTTGCGCCCTCGATGGAGATAGACTTTCATTGTGCTCAGGGGAAGGTCGAGTACCTCGGCGATGTCCGAGTATGGCAGACCATGGATCTCTCTGAGGATGACCGCCGACCGATAGGGTTCATCCAGCAGTTGCAGCGCGCGCTCGATCCACTGTCGCGCGTCGACAGCCTCACATAGCCCATCAGGGAGTGGGTTCGCATCGCACACTTGCTGGATGAGTCCATTGTCAGGGCTGAGTGCGGTGCCGCGCCTGTGGCGCGATCTCAGATGATCGAGGCAAGCATTTCGCGTCACACGAAGAATCCACGCGCGTAGGCGCTCTGCCTCGACCGCGGCTCCCTTCTGCCAGACCCTGATCAGCACCTCCTGCGCTATGTCACCCGCGTCCTCTTCGTCCCCGACCAGTCGCAACGCGTAGGCGTAGACGAGGTGGCGGAAGTTTGCTACGACGGAGTGCGGGAGAGGCATGCGATCATGGCTTCCCCGACAAGACGGAGTGCATTCTCGAAAGGTTACAGCCCCTCGGAACTCCAGGAATCGGATCGCCCGTGCGGTCGCCGGTCGCCTCCTAGAAGGGCTACGACGTAGCTTCGATACATGCCGCCCGAGCTCGATTTGAAGGTCCTACTTCTCGGCCTGCTGCTCGTGGGCGTGTCGGCTTGCGCCCCGGCAGTCAGCGATGTGGCGGATCCCGCGCCGCCTGCAGAAGCGGGGGAGTTTGTCCCGTCCGACGCCACAATTCTCGATGGTGGCGATGTCGACTCGCTGCGCGAAGCCGTCCGTCAGCAGCTAATCTGGCTGGAGCGACTCCCAGCCGACGCCGAGGTGGACTATCGCATCCGGTCCGTGTCGGCGACAACGATTGCTGCCACGCTGCGTGAGTTCGAGCACCTGCTCATCAGCGAGCCCTCCGAGGAAGCGATTTCGGAATGGGTCTCTCGTCGCTTTGAGGCCGTGACTTTTGGCGACGGAGAGGTGCTCGTCACGGGCTATTTCGAACCGGTGATCGAAGGCTCGCGACACCGCACTGACGAAGCGACGGTCCCCGTCTACCGACGGCCAGACGATCTCGTGACGGTCAATCTGTCCGACTTCTCGACCCGGCTGCCCGAAGAGCGTATCGCCGGCCGGGTGGTAGACGGATCGCTGGTCCCCTACTTCACCCGACAGGAGATCCAGGAGGAGGGCGCACTTGCCGACCGTGACCTGGAGCTGGCGTGGGTGAATGATCGCGTCGACCTGTTCTTCGTCGAGATCCAGGGCAGCGGTGCCGTCGCATTTCCGGATGGGGATGAGATGCGGATCGGTTTCGCGGCGTCGAACGGAAGGCCGTATCGCAGCATCGGCCGGTTGCTCATCGAGGAGGGCGCCATCCCCGAGAATCAGATGTCCATGCAGGCGCTGAGACGCTATCTGGCCGACAATCCGGGCGAGGTCTCCCGCATCCTCAACCACAACGAGTCCCTTGTATTCTTCCGCGAGTTGGACACTCCTCCCGTCGGTTCACTCGGTGTGCCCGTCACGCCGGGTCGGTCTGTTGCCGTCGATCATCGCATCTATCCCTCGGGCGCGCTTGCCTTCCTGGAGACCCACGAACCGGCTCTGTCCCCGGACGGCTCGGTGACCGATGGACCCGCCTTGCGGCGGATCGTACTCCTTCAAGATGCGGGAGGCGCCATTCGCGGCCCTCGTCGCGTGGATTACTTCTGGGGGCGTGGGGAGGACGCCGCACTTCGGGCCGGCCTCATGCGACAGCGGGGACGCCTGGTCGTGCTAGTCCCCCGAACCGAGGAATAGGCTGCATCCGCCTCAGACGCACTCCTCGTGGTACCACGTGTAACGGTACCGTGCCATTAGCGATGGGAAATTGACTTGGAGGCAACCGGTCGTGGGTCGAAAGTCTCTCAGGGTGGCACGCACAAGACTCCCCTTCGCCATGCCTGCAACCATCTCGATTGTCCCCCAGGAGCGCCTCGGCGTGATGCGCCTGACCGGAGAGGTCGACGGCGTTCAACTCCTGGCCTCCATACGCAAGTTCTTCGAGTCCTCCGCAGCCGCTGCCGGATTCGGTGTCGTCTGGGACACGCGCAGCATCTCCCGCCTCGATGTGAGCCCGGAAGAAATGCAAAACGTGGCCGACGTGCTCGACGACCTCTACGCGCGGTGCCCGACCATGCGCTGGGCCCTCATCGGACGGAGCGACGACGCAGTCGCGCTCGCCACGCTGCTGCTGTCCTCCTCGGTACACCTGCCAAGACGTCTGCGCATCTTCGACGACTTGCAGTGCGCCTGGCAGTGGCTCTCCGATGGCATGGAAGCACAGCGTCGGCGACTGCCGAGCTTCGCCTGGATGCGGTTGCACCGCAATTGACCCACCTCCGCTACTCCACAGAAACTGTCGAGCCCCGACCTCCGCACACGAGGCGGAGGTC
>JBJHBB010000366.1:0-3422 GCA_050485265.1 Rhodothermales bacterium
GGCCGTGCGAACAGTCCGACGTAGAGCGGTCGTCGCGGAACTGGACGAAGACCATGATGGCACGGAATGGGCCGTGCGTTGCCACGGTCGGGCGCTCCGTGGCCAGTGTCCTGGCGGTGACGGTACCTCGCGTCTCAGTCTGAGCCGGCCGAGTGGCTTCGGAAACAGCCGATCCCACCTCACGCTGCGGAGTCTCCGCATCCTTCGGCGCCGAGCAGGCGCCCGACAGAAGGAGCAGTGTTGGTAGAAAGAGTAGTGCGCGCAAGAGGTCTTCTGACAAGTTGCGGCGGCTAACCCGGTGGCCACGTCGCGGGTTCGGCCCGTGGGCAAAGCGAAAAAGGGCAAGCGACCCGCATCGCGCCGCTACGACCTCCTACCGCTGCTGCCTTCCGGCCCTGACGGAGTTCAGAGGGAGCTGGCCGTACGGGACTTGCCCTTTTTCGCCGGCGGACCGCATTGCGGCCGACCGTGCCAACACTGAGCACCTAATATAGATCGCACGCAGATTGGTTTCGAGGACGGAGGGCGAATTCGGCGAGGGCTCACGCGACCCCGAGCGCGTCGATGTCCACGTTGATGCGCACACCGGACGGAGGCCGGCCGAATGCCGCCGAAGCCGCGGCTACCGTCCTGGAGAGCGCGTACGGGCCCAACTCGGCCGGCGCCTTAAGGATAGTCTGGAATCGAAAGTCTCGGCGGACCCGCCCGATCATCGCCGGCTCGGGCCCAAGAATCTCGATCTGCCCGTTCACGCTCGAGGCGAGGTGCGACCACTCGGCCGCCGTCGCGCTGGTCGCGGAGCGGTCTTTCCCCCTGAACTCGACGACCGCCAGCCTGCCGAAGGGCGGGTATCCGAGAGCCTGCCGATCGGCTAATTCGGTCGTGGCGAAAAGATCGTAGTCATGCTGCGAGGCCGCGATCACCGCTGGGTGCTCGGGTCGTCTCGTCTGGAGGATGACCTCGCCGGGCAGGTCGGCTCTCCCGGCGCGCCCCGCCACCTGCATGAGCAACTGGAAGGACCGCTCGGCCGCCCGGAAATCCGGCAGCAGCAGCCCGGTGTCGGCATCGACGATGCCCACCAGCGTCACCCGGGGGAAGTCCAGCCCCTTGGCGACCATCTGGGTTCCCAGCAGGATGTCTGCTTCCCCGCCGCCGAACGCGTCCAGGATGTCCTGGTGGGCGTTCTTGCGCGAGGTCGTGTCGAGGTCCATCCGCAGGACGCGCGCCGCCGGGAAAACCTCGGCAATCTCCTCCTCGATTCGTTGTGTGCCAGCGCCGAGGCGGTCGAGCGCGTCCTCACCACACTCGGGACACTGTTCTGGTAGGCGCTCCACCCGGCCGCAGTAGTGGCAGCGGAGGTGGCGCCCGGTCTGGTGGTAGGTGAGCGAGACGGAGCAGTCCCTGCATTCGGGCGTGTGGCCGCAGGCCATGCAGACGAGGACGGGGCTGTAGCCTCTCCTATTGTGCAGGAGGATGGTGCCCTCGCGACGGTCGAGTCGAGCGCCAATTGCTTCCCTAAGCGGGTAGGACAGTCCGCCCTGGAGGCGCTTGACCTTTCGCTCCCAGGTGAGATCGACTACCCTCACCGTCGGGAGCTGTGCCGGCCGGCCTCCCGCCACCGGTACGCGGTCCGCCATGCGGATGAGTTCGTACTTCCCGGACCGCGCATTCACAAGGCTCTCCAGGCTGGGCGTGGCGCTACCCAGAACGCACGTGGCGCCCTCGCTACGCGCGCGGATGATGGCCACGTCGCGAGCGTGGTAGCGAGGGGCGGGGTCGAACTGCTTGTAGCTGGCCTCATGCTCTTCGTCTACCACGATCAGGCCCACGTTCGCGAGCGGAGCGAAGACCGCCGAGCGAGGCCCGATTGCCACCTCGTAGCGGCCGTCACGGAGAAGACGCCAGGCGTCAAAGCGCTCCCCAGGGCTCATCCTGGAGTGGAGCACGGCCACGCGATCACCGAAATGCGCGCGGAAGCGGCGGACCGTCTGCGGCGTCAGCGATATCTCGGGCACCAGTACGATCCCGGTCCGTCCCTGGGCAAGCGTGTGCTTAAGAGCCTGGATGTAGACCTCCGTCTTGCCGCTGCCCGTAATGCCGTGCAGCAGGAAAGTTCGTGAGGAGCGCCTGTCGAGCGCATCGCTTATCGCAGCCAGCGCCTCCCGCTGAGCGGCGTGAAGCTCGATCGAGGGTGGGGACACGTCGGGCTGGAGATACGACTCGCGGATTTGCTCGCGCTGCTCGGTAGCCACCATGCCACGCGCAACAAGGCTCTTGACGGTCGATGACGACCCGCCAGTGCGTGAGAGTAGTTCTCGCTGAGACAGCCCCTCATCGGCCTCCTGTTGCAACACTTCGAGGATGGCCTTCTGGCGGACGCCGGACAACGAGTCCACCGCGTCGGGAGCTCGCCCTTCCACCGTGAGGGTCACGAATGTCACCGTCTTGGGGCGAACAGTAGCGGGCTGCAGCTCCTGGTCCAGCTCGATCATCCCCGAATCCCGCAGCCGACGCAGTCGGTGGTGCGTGATGCCGTTGCCCAGAATCGACTGCACCGTCCGTGGGCCTGCGTGCAGCGCATCGAAGACCTCCTCGGCACCGGCGGAATCGCCGTCCTGGGGCGGTCGAACAAGTCGAGCGGTGAGGCGACTTTCGATCGATGCTCCAGCGGGGAGAGCTGCGCGGAGCACGTCCCCCCAGGCGCAGACGTAGTACTCCGAGATCCAGCGCGTCAGGTCCAGGAATTCCTGCGTGAACGAGGGGGTCTCGTCAAGCACGTCGAGAATGTCCTTGAGCTCGCCGTTTGCCTCTGACACCTTCGCGATGACACCGGTGATAGTCCGACGTCCGAAGGGAATCACCACGCGAGCACCCGGCCGTGCCTCGCTCGCGAACTCGTCCGGAACGGTGTAGCTGAAGACACCGTCGACCGGCGTGAGCGGGATGACATCGACCGTTCCGGGCATCGGGCTCTGGGGGCCTCGGAGGCTAGGGGTGGCCCCCGATCCGTGGGTCAGGCATACTCCTTCAGCGCGTCGTGGAAGGCGCGGACGTTCTTCTCCACATCACCGCGGAATACAGCACTCCCCGCTACGAGAACAGTCGCGCCGGCCGAGATCAGCGAACGGGCATTGGACGGGTCGACCCCACCGTCCACAGAAATGACGGCCGGGGAGTGGGCGTCACCCAGCATTCTGGCGGCCTGCCTGACCTTGCGCAAGCTGTTCGGGATGAACTCCTGACCACCGAAGCCGGGGTTGACGGACATGATCAGCAGGAGATCGAGCTCCCCAGCGATCTCCTCAAGCAAGGAGACGGGTGTTGCGGGGTTGATGGCCATGCCCGCCCGAGCACCCGCCTGCTTGATCTGCTGGATCACGCGGTGATGATGCGTGCAAGCCTCCCATTGCACAGTCACCAGG
>JBJHBB010000367.1:0-3417 GCA_050485265.1 Rhodothermales bacterium
ACTGTTAGGAATCCCACTGTGAGCCTTATTCCCTTTTCAATCCTTACTGAGGGTGGCACGAATTTCCTCTTCGCGTCCACAGAGCCGACCGGGCCGTCTGGCTCGTCCGTCGCTGCAGGGGATCAGGCCCGATCGACCCAATTGTGGCCAACCGTTCGCGTGCTACTGGCTGACGACCACAAGATCCTTCGTGAGGGCCTCACCAGCCTGCTGTCGGCCGTGAGCGGAATCGAAATCGTCGGTCAGGCAGCAGACGGCGCCGAGGCGGTCAAGCTCGCTCTCGAGTTGAAGCCCGATGTCGTCGTCATGGACGTCACGATGCCTAAGCTCAATGGAGTCGAGGCAACGCGGCGGATACTCAACCAGATGCCCGGGGTCAGGATCATCGGGCTATCCATGCATAGCGAGGCCGACATGGCCTTTCCTATGCGCGAAGCAGGCGCATGCGCGTACCTCACAAAAGGGGGGCCTGCCGGTGCCCTCGTCGACGCAATTCGGGACTGCTAGCGCCAGCGCCAGAGAGGATCGAACGCTCCTGAACCGTCAGGAGGCCAGCCTGGCCGTGAGTTCGATATCGATGCAGTCGATGAAGGACTTGGATATCGGGCAACCCTTGCGTGCATCCTCGGCGATGCGGTCGAAGTCTTCCTTCGAGATGCCGGGGACATCCGCCTGACAGTCGAGGCTGATGCGGGCGATGCTCTTCGAGTCTGTGTCGAAATGAACAGTGGCCGTGGTGCGCACCGACCGGGCAGTATGACCCGCCTGGTCGAGCATGTTTGCGAAGGCCATCGAGAAACACCCGGCGTGTGCACCACCGATCAGCTCCTCGGGATTGGTGCCGGTGCCACTCTCGAAACGCGTGGCGAACGTGAAAGGAGCCTCAACACCGGTGAGGTGCATCGTCCCCTCACCCTGCTTAAGGTTGCCATTCCATTGAGCTCTTGCTTCTCTGGTAAACATGGGTCGTACGAGAGGTGAGATTCGGAGGTGGTGAGCAGTACGCGAGAGTTCAACTTTCCCAGGTCAGAATGTCCTCTTCCGACTTCTGACTCATCCGAGGTTCCTGCGCCCAGTCTTCAGCCTCTGGAAGCGGGTCTTTCTTCTCGGTGATGTTGTATCCCATCTCTGCCCACTGGCGCGAGAGATAATCGTTCCACTCGGTGTAGTGCGACCACTTCTCGGGTAGCTCATCGTCGGCAAAAATGGCCTCTACGGGGCACGTTGGCACGCATGCGTTGCAATCAATGCACTCGTCGGGATGGATCGCCAGGAAGTTGGGGCCCTCGTAGAAGCAATCGACGGGGCACACCTCGACACAGTCGGTGTGCTTGCAATTGATGCAGGGCTGCGCAACGATATAGGGCATGAGCCGGAAGTTTGCTGAGGCGGGGATGCGGCTGGGTACGCGAGCGTCACGAAGCAGCAGCGGCGAGAAGATAGTGTTGTCGGCGGCGGGCGTTACCGTGTGAACCGGGGTGGCGGCCAACCGAATGAATCGACGTGCGTTGAAGTCGCTCCAGACCCACCCCCTATATGCGCCGAACACTTCTCGGATTCCTGGCCGGCGGCCTCGTGCTCGTGCTTGCAGGTTGCGCCCCGACCCATCGTCTCGCGGACGTAACCCTGGAGGAGCGCACCGTGGCGGTCTCGGCGCCGATGCCCACGCATCAACGGGTCGTGTTCTCGCCGTGGCCATTCCTGGACACGCCTAGCTATCCGCGAAGTGGTGGCGTCGCAGAGCGGCGGTTCGAGGCGGCGCGGGCCGCGCAGGGTCGGTTTGACCGGGCTCTCTCCCGGATCGATGTCTTCGAATTGCTCGCCTCGCGCACAATCGCGGAGGCGTCTCAGATGCTTGGCTTTGAGGCGATCAGCGATCCGGACGAGGCTACATATTTGCTAGACGTCCGCCTGCTGGAGATTCGATTCCTGGCTCGCAGTTTCGACTCCCCGATCCAACTGGTCTCAGAAGCCGAAGTCACTCTTTTCGAACGAGGTTCGGATGAGGTGATGTGGCGCCGGCATACGCGCACCCGTACCCGCATCGCGCCCGATGATGTCGGTGTGGACCTCCCAGAAGCAAGTTTGACACCGCGCATGATGACACGCTTAACCGCAGCCGACATGGAGACGGTTATCGTCAATGCGGCAGCAATCGTCGGTTGGGAGATCGCGCGCGAATTGAGCCGCGACTACGAGCGCGCTCACCGCTAGCCTCTTCCCAAGAATTGTTTGCGGGTCGCGGGACCACTATGGTTAGGCTGACGTAGAACTACCTGCGTCACGAAAGTGGGGCATCCCTTCTATTCAGCTCATCAAACCACTCTAGTCATGTCAGACCGCAAATCACCTGAAGGACAGCAAGCCGAAGGCAAGTGGGACGATGTCAAGGGTCGCGTCAAGGAAGCAGGCGGCGCGATTACCGGCGACAGCGAGACCAAGCGCGAAGGCAAGTTTGATCAGGCCAAAGGTGCCGTTAAGGAGAAAGTCGGCGAGGCCCGCCAGAAGATCCGCGACAACATCTAAGCGCACGTTCCAGTGAACGTTGCACATGCGGCGCCCGGCTTCGAGTCGGGCGCCGTTCGTTTATGAGCTCTCGGTGGTGAACAAGTCGCCGGCAGAACCTGGCCGGACGATGCCGAAGTGCTCGTAGGCTCGTGCCGTGGCCACTCGGCCTCGAGCCGTGCGCGCCATGAAACCCTCCTGGATGAGATATGGCTCGTAGACCTCCTCGACGGTGCCGGCTTCTTCCCCGACGGCCACGGCGAGTGTGTTGAGCCCCGCGGGGCCGCCGCCGAACTTCTCGATGAGTGTGAGCAGAATGCGCGCGTCCATGTCGTCGAGGCCGGCCTGGTCTACCTCGAGCGCATTCAAGGCGTGATCGGCGAGGTCGGGAGTGATACGCCCATCCCCCTGGACCTCAGCGAAGTCGCGCGTTCGGCGCAGCAGCCTGTTGGCCACGCGCGGCGTTCCACGCGAGCGGCGGGCGATCTCGAAGGCGCCTTCATCGGTAATGTCCACCGATAGCAGCGTGGCGCTGCGACGGACGATCTGCATGAGCGTCCGCGACGGATAGTAGTCGTAGCGGAAATCGATCCCGAAGCGGGCTCGAAGTGGGGACGTGAGCAGGCCCTTCCGCGTCGTCGCGCCGATCAGCGTGAAGGGTGGAAGACTCAGGCGGACACTGCGCGCCGATGGACCCGAGTCGATCAATATGTCGATCGCGTAGTCCTCCATCGCGGAATAGAGATACTCCTCTACGACCGGACTCAGCCGATGGATTTCATCGATGAAGAGGACGTCGCCGTGCTCGAGATTCGTCAGCAGACCCGCTATCGATGCCGGCTTGTCGAGCGCCGGCCCGCTGGTGGTGCGGACCTGGGCACCCATCTCCTCGGCGATGATGTAGGCGAGGGT
>JBJHBB010000368.1:0-3415 GCA_050485265.1 Rhodothermales bacterium
GGGCGGGGGCAACGGGCTTGCTTGCCTTCAGCACCGCAGCGGTCGTTCGCTGGGTGTCATGACGCCTGGAGATCCGGCGCAGTAATAGGCCTGATCGGCTGGTACAGTCGATGCTCGACGATGTACGCGAGGACGGAGTCCGGCACGAGGTACCGGGCAGAGCGCCCGTTTGAGATATGTCGCCGAAGCGCGGTGGCGGACAGGCCGATGGGCGGCCCGTCGATCATCTCGACACGCTCGCGGAGCCTCTCATCGATGCTCGAGGAGAGAGTCTGATCCGGCCGCGCATAGACAAGCAACCTGGCCATCTCCACAATCTCCTCTGCCCGTCTCCACTCGGGAAAGCCGGCCAGCGAATCCCCGCCGATGATCAGGTAGAACTCTGCGTCGGGGAACTGGTCGCGTAGGTTCCGGAGCGTGTCGACCGTGTAAGAGACTCCCCCGCGCTCGATCTCAACTGAGGACACGGAGAACGCAGCGTTGGAGGCGACCGCGCGCCGTGTCATCTCCAGACGATGCGCAGGCGCAGATGAGGGTACGCCCCCTTTGAAGGGCGACGCATGCGCAGGCATCCAGATGACGCGATCGAGCTTCGCACCCTGTCGCGCCGCCTCAGCGACGGCGAGGTGAGCGACATGTGGGGGATCGAACGTCCCCCCAAACAGGCCGATTCGCTCGGCAGGCACGTCTACTGGCGAGCCGCCGTTGGCTCGAGGCGCTGAAGCACGGCCTGGACCTCACGATAGACTGGCTCGGCCTCGGCGATCAGCGGGCTCTGGGGGAAGAGCTGCACAAGGCGCTCATACTGCTCGGCCGCGAGTCGGAAGCGCTCGGCACGACGAGCGGGGATCGAGCGCTCGGCGTAGGCCTTGTAGTTGCGAAGCGCGCCGAAGAGCGCATTGTCCGCCCACTCCGACTCCGGGTACTCGTCGAGCAAGCGGAGGTACTCAATCGCCGCCGCGTGGAACTGGTCACGACGCTCATACAGCTCGGCGATTTCGAGCTGCTTCCTGGCCAGCTTGCGCCGCATGTCCTCGATGTAGTTCATCGCGCGACCGGCATACTCGCCCTCCGGGTACTTGGACACGTAGAGCCGCAAATAGGTCAGGGCGTTCTGCGTGTCAGTCTGGTCCAGCTGGAATGGCGGGGAGAGCCTCACGTAGCTGTAGGCACGCATGAACTCCCCTTCCTCCACACGCGGGTCGGTGCGATAGAACTCAGCGAACCGCGTGAACTCGTTGGCTGCGAGCAGATACTGGCGCGAGTTGAAGTAGCTGTACGCGAGGTAGTACTGCGCGTCGGCCGCATACTCATGCGCTCGACCGAAGTCGAACACGCGCTGGAAGTACTCGATCGCTCGCATGTAGCGACCGCGATCATAGAGCTCCTTACCCTCGGTGAATGCCGCTCCCGGCGTGGTGACGTTAATCGCGCCGCCACCGGAACAGCCGGCGACGCCGATCAGCAGGCCAGCGAGAAGAGCGACTGGGAGGATGGTTCGACGAAACATGTAGCGAGTCAGGTGCGCAGAGGAAGCTGAATAAACGGACTAGGTCTCGCGAGCAGGCCGCAGAATGCGCGAAAAAGGAAGCACTGCCCGAACGAGCCTGACAGCGGAATATTGCAGATCAGCGGACGAGCACCATGCGGTCCCCGCTGAAACGCATCAGGAAGAGCGACTGATTGACCTGGCCACCCCCGAAGTCGATCTGGTGGGCGAGACCGTCAAACCGTTGCGAGTTGCGGATGCGGGCAGCCAGATCCGAGGGGATCCCGGACGCCCCGAGCGCCTCGATCAGTTTCGATGTCAGGTCGTAGCCCATGAAGGCCAGTCTGTCGGCCGGGATCCCGGCCAAATCGTGGTAACGACTCTCGAACCGTGACCGGGACTGAGTCGACTCGCCGAGGTGGAAGTCATTGGTAAACACCGTGCCGAACCGCTCGGCGCGTGGCCGAGATGCACGAAGGTTCTGCCACTCAGTGTTGCCGAGAACCAGCGGGCGGGTGGCCTCCGTTCCCACGGCAGATTCCAGACCGCGCAACGAGGCCGCGGCCTGCTCGTCGGCCGTCGAGCCCGCCACCGGGAAGTAGACGGCGTCGACCTCCAGAAATCGCTCCGCGCCGATCCGTTCTGCGAGCTGGAACCACGCCTCGCCGGAGGGAAGCGACTCGGCGAACACTACATCGATGCCGCGTCTCACGGCTTCATCCATGAAAGCCTGCGCCATCGTCTCGCCGAAAGAGCCCCGCACGGAGACAATTCCAACTCGGTTCAGGCGCTGCTCGTCGGCGTAGCGCGCCATCGCCCGGCCCCGCACGTCGAAGGTCGGGTTGGCCTGGAAGACATTGCGGCGGCCCTCGCTCACGCGCTGGTCCGTCGCCAGGGGCGAGAGCAGCACCACCCCCTCCCGCTCCGCAACGGCGCCCGCGGCGATGGCCTCCTCACTGTAAAGCGGGCCGACCATCATCCGGACGCCCTGTCGAACGAGGCCTTGCGCAGCCGCCGAGGCCGTCGCCGCGTCGCCACCCGAATCACGGAACACGAGCCGGCTGGGGCGCCCAGGGTGATCGGAGTTGTGATCGTCCACCGCGAGCCTGATCCCATTGAAGAGAGCCTGGCTGAACACGGCGTCCTGCGACGCTAAGGGAAGCAGCACTCCGAGGTCGATTACGTCGATGCCGGGCGCATCCTCGCGCTGGTAGTCCATTGCCGAACGTCGAAGGTCGCGCGCGTCGGCCACGTATCGGCTACGCGGGAAGGCCGCGATGAAAGCAGTCATCTCGGAGATGGCGCCCTCGGCATCTCCACCCGCGAACAGCGCCTTCCCAGACATCAGATGCGCGGCTGTGGTACGCTGATTGAAGTCGTACTCGCGGATGACCCGCTGGAACGCGCTGTGCGCCGCTCCAAAGTCGCCGGCCCGGAATGCACGCAATCCGCGATCAAACGTCTGCTCCGCTGCGATGATCGAGGGGGCGACCGCCGGCTGCGCCTCCACGCGGGGTGCGAGGGCCACGAGAGCAAGTAGTGCTATCAGTACGACAAGGCGCATCTGGGAGTCAGCTTGGGGAGGATGTCACTCCCACTCGATGGTGGCGGGGGGCTTCGACGAAACGTCGTAGGCGACGCGGTTAATACCCCGCACCTCATTGATGATTCGGTTGGAAACGCGACCGAGGAACTCGTGGGGAAGTTGGGCCCAGTCGGCAGTCATACCATCGACGGACGTTACGGCGCGCATCACGGCGGCGTTCTCGTAGGTCCGCTCGTCACCCATCACGCCCACAGACTGCACGGGCAGCAACGCGACGAAGGCCTGCCAGACCTCGTCGTAGAGTCCGGAGGCCTTTAGCTCGTCGATGAAAATGGCGTCGGCCTCCTGGAGCAGCGCAACGCGATCGGCCGTCACATCAC
>JBJHBB010000369.1:0-3412 GCA_050485265.1 Rhodothermales bacterium
ACGTCGGCGTGGCCGTCGCCACCGTGACGCTGCTCGGCACCACCGCGGTGCTCGCCTTCCCCCTGCTTGTACCCCTCCTGCTGTCCGTAATCCGTGCAACCCGGCGCGCGCTCGTGGCTGCGCCGCCCGAAGGCGTCTGGATGGCTTCGATCGACGACCTTGTCGCCCTCTTCGCTTTCGCAGGTGCCGTAATCACGGCCTCTGCACTGCTGTTCGATTATGTTTGGAGCGACTGACCACGGCGCAGTTTGGACCCGCGATGAAGCCAGCCGCGCACCGAAACCGAGGCGAACCCATCGTGTGCAAGCCGCCGCCTCGAGCCTCTTGCATATGTCGATTTCCCGCACGCGCCCGAGCGCCGCGTACCGATTCATCACCATTGGCATCGCCGTCTGGTTGACCGGCGTCCTGCTAGCCGGTTTTCTCCTGGAGATTCCGAGGATCAGCAGCATTCTCGGGGAGTCGGCACGGAATCTCTATTTCCACGTCCCAATGTGGTTCTCGTTGATGGCGGCGATGGGCGTCTCGGCGGTGTACTCCGCCAGGTTTCTGGCCAAGGGTCGGATTGAGTTCGACATTCGCGCCGAGCAGGCCGCGCTCGTGGGAGTGGTGTTCGGACTGCTAGGGCTCGTAACCGGAATGGTCTGGGCGCGCTTCACCTGGTACGAGGGCGCGGGTCTGTGGTGGAACTGGGATCCCAAGCAGACGATGTCGGCCGTTCAGCTCTTGATTTATGGGGCCTACTTCGTGCTGCGATCGTCGATCGACGAGGAGCGCCTCCGCGGGCGGATCGCCGCCGTCTACAACCTGTTTGCCGTCGTCACCGTACCGTTCCTTCTGTACGTGCTCCCGCGGCAGATGGACAGCCTTCACCCCGGTGCCGAGGGGAGCCCGGCCTTCAGCGCGACCGATCTCGCGCCGTCGATGCGGATCGTCTTCTACCCAGCGGTGATCGGATTCATCGCGCTCTGGTGGTGGATCTACGCGCAGCGTGTCCGCGCGAAGATGATCGAGCGCGAAGTCACCCTCCGTAACGCCGCACTCGTCTAAGTCGTCGCGAAACCGGGGCTCCGACTCGATCACTGCTGTCGCGGACTCATACCTTAGCACAGATCGACACCACAATGCTCGAGCCGCAGTCCCCCGATACCCTGACCCAGGCAGACGCCGAGGCCGCCATCTCGACCGAGGGGGCTCAGAACGACGTTTACAGCGACGTGTGGGGGCAAACCGAAATGCCACAGGCAGAGCCGCTTGGCCTGGAGCGCTACATGGTCGAGCAGGACAAGCTCTTCGTGGTCGTCGCCGTTGTACTGATCATCTGGTTCGGCCTGCTGCTGTTCCTTTTCAGAACCGATCGCCGATTGGCGCACCTGGAGCAGCGCCTCGACGCAGAGAATCCCGCCGAACCCCTATCTTGACGCTCGTACACCTTTAGTCAGATGCAGCCTAAAACGATTATCGGTATCGCCCTGCTCGCCGGGTTCGGATTCCTGGTGATGCGCTCCTTTGGTGCGCAGATCGGGGGATACACGAACTTTGCTGATGCCGCCGAGGTCACGCGGGCACACGTGGTGGGCACCTGGGAGAGCGACCGACCGACCGTCTACGACCCCAACTCCAACGTATTCAGCTTCTGGATGCGTGACAAGGCCGGCGAAGTGCGCCAAGTCCAGTACCATCAGCCGAAGCCGGCCAATTTCGAGGAAGCCCAGGAGGTGGTGATCGAGGGTCAACTCACCGGTGAGGTCTTCACCGCGGATCGCATCTTGATCAAGTGCCCCTCTAAGTACAACGACGAGCGCGACTTCCGCGACATGGAGGATCACCCGTCCGATGTCCCCCTCTCGACTCCCGCCACGCCGGTAGGAAGCACCTCGGCCTATTAGCGTAGCGGTCCGTCCTCTGATCAAAAAGAACGGCGCCCCGCCTGGACAGGCAGGGCGCCGTTCTCGTTTCTGGTTCCAGCAGGCTATTCGAAGTCCGTGTTCAGTCGGTAGCGCGAGATGCGGTTGTTGCCGGTATCGGCTACGTATAGAACGCGTCGGAAGTAGGCCACCCCCTGCGGATGGTCGAACTCCGTCGGACCCGTGCCCGTGCCTCCAAAGGACACGATGAACGGTCGGGTCCGGTCGCCGGCGCCCGGTGGAGGCGTAACGCCTTCGATTCCGGCGTCGTTGAACACGAACAGGCTATCCTTTCCGGCATCGACGACGAACAGGTAGCCGGTGCCGTCCCCAGCACGGGCCATGCCGGTGACGCGCGAGAACTTGTCTTCCTCGTAGAGGAAGCCCTCACCACGCGTAGTGTCACCCACGACGCCGATCCGTCCGGTGTCCTGCCGGTACTCGATGCCCTCCGGAGTCGCCACGACGTTGATCGCTAGCACGGAGAATCTCGGTTGGGGCACAGGTGCATCGGGCGGCGGCGCCTGCGACACGAAGAAGTCGAGGCGCGGCGAGGCACCCGTCTGCTGTGGAGGCTGGAAGTACGTGATGATGTCCGACGGGTAGACGGCGCTGCGCAGCGACGGCACCGAATGGTCATCGGGGCGCATGTTGACCCGGCCCGTGTTGACGCCCTGACTGTTGAAGATCAGGATCGAGTTCATCGGGTCGAGCGTCTGCGGACGGCCATCGCCCCCGGGAGGCGCCCCGGGCCTGTTGAGCGGGCCCGTGCGCGTAACGTAGACGGAATTATCGTAGAGCACGCCTACGCCCGTGAACGACGCCTGCTCGTCGCTAATTCCGCTGGCAAATACGCGCGGATTGCGGTACGTCGCCGAGAATCGCCGGGTGCGGTCATCGAACACGTGCCAGATGATGTCCGCCAGCACGGGGTTACCGGTGGTCAGTCCCGCAACGCGATACACCACGGGCAGGTCCCATGTCTCCGTGGTGATGGTCGTGTCTCCCAGAACGATCGTCGTGTCGGTGATGGTCGTATCGCGGCGTGCGCAGATGTAGACGTGGAAGCGTCGATCTTGCGTTGCGCAACTCGCATTCCGCACCGGCTGGCCACCGATGTCACCAATAAAGTTCAGCGTGCGGCCCGCGCGATCGAGGACGTGGAGGCCCTGCTGGTCGGTGACGTAGATGAACTCGTCAAAGCCCACGCTCACGTCGGTCGGAGCCTGAAAGCCGCCGCCCGCGGCCGACTGGGTGAAGAAGGGGAAGAGCGGCACGTAGGCCACGTCCTCGAAGAGCGTGGGGTCTGAGGCCCCCTCGTCGAAGATCTGGTCGGTGGTGGGGTCGTCCTTGGCGCCAAAGATGGCGTCGCAGCCACCGAGCAGGACGATGCCGGCAAGCATCATTACAAGGCCGGCGTAGGATGCAGTAAAGCGCATGAGCGCGAAGGCTAACCTGGTGAGGTAGGGTTTAGAATCGAAGGTCGACGCCCACGCGGTGGACGC
>JBJHBB010000370.1:0-1658 GCA_050485265.1 Rhodothermales bacterium
TCGCTAGGACGCTCAGGGGGCGGTGCTCCGATCGGTCTGTTGCCCCGATTCGGGCCGTGCCATCCCCTTGAGCGGCGGTTGCAGCATATGTCACGTACCTCGATCCGTCAACGCTCAGGACCCCGGATCAGGCGGCACAAGAAGGGCCAGCAGGTCGCTGTCTTGGCGGGTTTCGTCCTGTGATCACGAACTCGTGCGGATATTGACAATCTCTGCAGGGCCTGCGGTAGGGTCGCGCCTGCGGGGCCAAGAGATCTGGCATCAGCATCAGACCGGTTCCAGCGATCGGGCCCGCCGGCAAGATTGGGTCACGAACAAAGGGGCACAAGGTGAGAGCTCGATCATGGGGCTGGCGGCTTGCAGCCGCCGCCGCGAGCGTGGCGCTGGCATTGGGCCTGGCCGCCTGCGGCGATGACGATGGCAGCGACACCGATACTGCGGGGACCGATGCGGGTGATGCGGCGATTACGCTGACACTCGGATATGTGACTCCCGCCCAGCACCCTTACGGCATCGCGGTCGATGAGTTTGTCCGTCTGGTTGACGAGGCATCCGAGGGGTCGATCAGTATCGAGACGCGTCCGAGCTATCCGGGCGGAGACGTCCCCTTGCTGCAGGATGTGCGCGATGGCGCGGTGGAGATGGCATCGGTCTCCTCGGCGGTTTGGGCGACACAGGGCGTGCGCAGCTTTGATGCGCTTCAGGCTCTCGGCTTGATCACTCGCTACGACCTCGAGCGCGAGGTCATTACGGGGCAGATCGGCCAAGACATGCTCGAGGGTGCCGAGGAGATCGGGCTCAAGGGGCTCGCTATCCATGAGGGCGGCCTGCGCAAGCCCCTCGGGGCGAACGAGGCATTGACCTCACCCGAGGTGTTTAGGGGCAAGACGATCCGCACGCCCGAGTCATCGGTGCTGGAGGCCGGCATCCGCGCCTTGGGAGCCGACCCCACCTCAATCCCAGTCGGAGACATCTACAACGCCCTGCGTGATGGCACGGTGGACGGGATGGAGGCCAACCTGGGCTTGGTCCAGACCTTCCAGCTCTTTGAGGTCGCCGAGTTCATCACGATGAATGTCAACCTCTGGCCTTTCCCGACGGTCCTGGCCATGAACCAGTCGGCATTCGACGCGTTGAGCGCTGATCAGCAGGGCGTCATCACCGATGCCGCCGATCAGATCCCCGGCTTCTCTATTGACATCTTCACCCAGCCAAGCGATCTCCCGCAGACGTTGTGCGACGAGGGGATCCGCTTTGCGATTGCCAGTCCCGATGAGCTGGCGCAGTTCGAGAGGGCATCGGAGCAGACGATCGCACAGCTCTCGTCGGATGAGACCGCTTGGCCGTCGCTCCATTCGAAGGTGTAGTCGTAGCAGTCTTCCCGCACCCGCCTCGCCGAGCTGACACGGCACTCTTCCGGGGGGACAACCGTGACCGGGATCTCGGTCTGCCAGCTCTCCGTCGCGGGCTGTCGGTAGCACAGAACATGCGACGTTGCATGGCTGCGGCGCTGAGGTGCTTGCCGGTTCTGACGTGCCACGTCAGCTCGCTTCGGAACGTAGAAGCTGCGGCCGCGCAGCGTGCGCCGGTCCTCGGGGAAGTGCAGGTTCTCCTCGACATGCCCATCTGCGGTCACCCAGTACTGACGTTCCACGTCG
>JBJHBB010000370.1:1668-3411 GCA_050485265.1 Rhodothermales bacterium
TCGAGGAACGCTTCCTGACGCCACCCGATACTGGTCCACATGTCCTGGACGGTCCCGGTGCCGTCGACGTTCATGGGCTGAAGATCCAGCAGTTGATGGTCGATGGCGGCGTTGCCGGACCACGTGATCTCGACTGTGGTCAACTCGGAGTCGTGTGGGTGTACCTCGCCGTGTTCGAAGTCGATCCGCGAGTACGAGCCATCAGCCGGGCAGCCGCACAGGCCTCCCTCGCACTCGTGATGTGGTCCGTCCAAGCGCACGTGGGCCGGGACCTCCTCGGGCAGCTCCGGTTGATACTCATCAGTGGCAGGGGCGTCACCCTCGTTCGGGCGTTCTGCGGATGTTTCCTCTCGACTGCCAGCGGCGGTCTCGTCGTCTGAGTAGCCCTCTGGTGGTGGGGCTGTGCCGCCATCGGAGTCAGGGCTCTCGCTGTCCGTTGCCAGCTCCTCGTGTTCGGTAGCCCCAGCCTCCTGGCTCCTTCGGTCGGCGTCTGCATCATCGCCTGCGTCGGCATGACGGTCGTCTTCGGGGTCAGCAACTTCGCCGGTTCCAGGCCAACCGTCGTTGAAGCTGATGGCGGCAGCCAAGACGCCGCCGACCAGCACCAGGATCAGCACGCCTATGAGGCGGCCTGTCCGTCGTGGCTGCTTGGAGGTCTCGTCTCCAGCGTGGCTGGCTGCCACCGCCGGGGTAGGTCGATCGGCTGGACCGGTGCCGCCTTCGGGCACCTGCCCCCCATGGCTTCCCGGATGGCGCGGAGGTATCGCTGCCAGCTGCTGTCGCGCGGAAGGGTCGTGCGGTGGCATCGCGACTGGAGTCACCTGCCAGCTGGCGGAGACGTCCTCAGCGAGGGTCGCCTCGTCTTCATGGCTCAGTTGCTCGACGATCTGCGCGGCGGTTGGCCTGACGGCAGGGTCGGACGCGAGCGCGGCCTCGATGAGCTGTTCCAGATCCCTGCCAACCGGTGTCTCGGGACCGGCCGTCGCATCACGGGCTCCGCGTTCGTTAGCCCATCGCAGGATCTGCGCCCACGTGTACACGTCGGTGGGTGGGCCGACGTCACCACCGGCGTGTTGCTCTGGCGAGAACCAGGCTTTGGTGCCGACCGACGGTCCTACCTGCGTGAGCCGATCTGCGTCCGGATCGCGGGCCATACCGAAGTCGATGATCACAGGACGGGTGGGGGTGACCATCACGTTGCTGGGCTTCAGGTCCCGGTGAACGATGCCGGCGGCATGGATCTGACGGAGGCCCTCTGCGGTCCCCAACGCAAGCAGCCGAAGATCGGGAGGTGACCCTTCGAGGCGGAACTGCTCCTCGAGGTTCGGGCCCTGGATGTACTCGAACGCTGCGAACGGTTGCGGCGACTCCGTATCGGCTTCCACGACACCGGCGGTGAAGGCGCTACGAACTCGCTCGCTGAGGTGGACCTCGTTCGCGAACCGCTCGTGCAACCCCGAATGGAGAGGAACCTTCAGTGCAGCCAGTTGCCCCCGATCGTTCCGGGCCAAGAAGACGCGCGACATCTGACTAGCACCGAGCTCCTGCAGGAGCACCCACCCGCGGAGGGAGTCGCCGACGCTTGGCCCCACCAGGCACTCTCCTCACCTCGTTTCCGCGGAGCCAAGCATAGGTGGGTGCCCCAGCCGGTCCGACACCCGCAGCGATCGGTGGGCGTCGACGCCCATCGCTTCCAGCACCGGTGACGGCTCTAGTCCCTCCGACGCGCACGCGCTGCCGGAG
>JBJHBB010000371.1:0-3410 GCA_050485265.1 Rhodothermales bacterium
CGTTGAGGAGGGTGCGCATCAGGTGGCGGGGATTGATTTGCGCACCCATCAAGCACGTCTGGTGCCGCCTCCTGAGGGGCGAGTGCGACGCCAGCAACAACTGCCTCAACCCGGGACGTTTGGGGCCCTCCCGTTCTGGTGACTCCGATTGACGGCGAGGATTGTCGCCCCAGAGTTCCTATGTCCGATCGTCGTCGCCTTTCGGCTCGGGCTTCGCATGGGGAGAAAACACACCCACCACGGAAGTGCCGTAATCAGGCCCAATGTGATGGGGGTAATGCCGATGGGCTTTGCGCCATAAGCGGACGCCATGTGCGCCGTGACACGGGGTCCTAGCCAAGACCGGCGACATACCTTTTCATGCCGCAGGACTGCCCTGCCTCCATGATCAGAATTCTACTCAAGCGCTAACCGCCTCAAGATGTCGTCACAACAGCCTAACCACACGCCTTACAGCACGGCAGGCGAGCCGCGCTATCCGGCCGCGACGCAGCGCGGAGGCTCTCGCAAGCAGGTCGAGCGCACGCTAGACGTTCTGTACCGGCGGCGCTGGATCGTCATTGCCTGCTTTGTCGCAGCTGGACTGTTCACGGTGTACCAGGCACTGACCAGCACCGACGTTTACGAGACCAGCGCCGTTGTGCTGCTGGATGTGCAGCGGATGCCCGGTGGCGGCCAGACCGAGGAGGTCGTGGGGAACACGCCCTTCATCCGTAGCGAGCGCAACCTGTCGACGGAGATCTTCATCCTCCAGAACAGCCACGCGATCGCTCAGCGGGTCAACGAGCGGATGCGTCAGCTTCAGAACGAGGGCGCCGACGTCAGCTGGCCAGTGCGTGGCGGTGTTCGCTTCGAGCCCGCCAGCCGAGGCATTGCGAGCGCCATTACGGTGCGCGCCAACAGCCCGAATCCTGAGGAGGCCGCGATCCTGGCGAATGTCTACGCAGAAGAGTATGTCCGCCAGACGCAAGACGCCTCGCGCCAGTATCTGGCGGCGACCCGGTCGTTCCTCGAGGAGCAAGAGGCGCGTCGTAGCTCCGAACTGGAGTCCGCTGAGAACGCCTACCAGGAGTATCAGCAGCGCGCTGGCGCGCTGGCTTTGACGCGAGAAGGGACGGCCATAGTAGGTCGGTCGGTCGGACTGGAGGCGCAGCGGGACGAGGCGATGATCGAGTTGCAGATGCGCCAGGCAAGCCTTGAGTCGATCGAGCGCGAACTGGCAGAGATCAGCCCGCAGCTCGCGAGCCGGATGTCATCCGACGTCGAGCGCCGCCTGAACGTGCTCACCGAGGAGTTAGGGCGCCTCGAGACTGATCGGCGCAACAACCAGGCTTACGCTTCTGAGCGCGGAGCCAGCGAGTCCAGCGCTGCTGACTTGCAGCGTATCGAGCGCCGGATGAATCAAGTTCAGAGCGAGATCAACCAGCTGACCGAGCGCTATGTCGACGAGGTGATGGCGGTAGGCGGAATCGACGGCTCCACCGGCGCCGTGTCGTACGCTGCCGACCTGCGCCGGCGAAGCGTCCAGGAGCGCATCGCGCTTGAAGGATTGCGTGCGCGGATCGGCAGCATGAACGATCGGCTGGGCCAGTATCGCTCCGAGATGAGCGCCATCCCGGAACTGTCAACGGACATGGCCCGCCTCGAGCGCGACCGAATGCTCGCCGAGCAGATGTATCAGTACGTCGTGCAGCGTCTGCAGGACACGCGAATCCAGGAGGAGTCTGAGCCCGGCTATGCACGCGTCTTGCGGCAGGCGGCCGTGCCGAGCGTGCCCGTTGGCCCCGACCAGTGGCGCAGTGTCGGCGTGGGCCTGTTGATTGGACTGCTTCTCGGAATTGGCCTCGCGATCTTCCGCGATCGCTTCGATACCCGCATCTACAAGCCTGACCAGCTCCGCGAGCAGGGGCGGCCCGTCGTGGGTGTCATCCCCAACCTGGCGGCGCATATCAAGGAGTTTCACAACGGTGATGAAGCCGTAGAGCGTGAGGGCGAGGATATCTCGACGAGCCTGGTCACCTTGCTCGAGCCTCTAAGCGCCCCTTCAGAAGCTTTCCGCCACGTTCGCACTACCCTGCAGTTCAGCCGGCCCGACAAGGTGCTCAACACGGTACTTGTCACCAGTGCGGCACAGGGTGACGGCAAGACGACAGCCGCTGCGAACGTGGCGATTACCATGGCGCAGTCGCACCGGCGCACCCTGCTCATCGATGCTGACCTTCGCAGGCCTCGCGTGCACTCGGTCTTCGGGACTGAGGGTAATAAGGGTCTCGTAGAGTTGCTTGCAAGTGATGGGCCGAGCTCGGTGGAAGCGCTCGAGCGTGTGCTGAGGCGCTATCAGTCGCCCCAGCATCCGAATCTCTCGGTCCTTCCAGCCGGCGACTTCGAGGCCGTGCTAGGAGCAGAGGTCAATCCGGCCGAGCTGCTCGGCTCTCGCCGAATGCGCGACCTGCTGCAGCGACTCCAGGAGCTGTACGATGTCGTGGTGATCGACACGCCGCCCGTCCTGGCCGCTACCGATGCCGTCCTCCTATCGACCCAGGCCGACTCCGTGCTGGTCGTCGTGCGTGCGGCGACCACCAAAGAAGGCGACCTGGAGCACACGCTCGAAATGCTCGACGACGTCGGTGCGCCGGTGTCTGGGATGCTCCTCAACGGGTTCGACCTCTCGATGGCGTACGGCTACCGCTACAGCTACGGCCACTACACCAAGTTTGGCCCGTACTCCCGCCACGCTTACGCGAAGACGAGCAAGACCGTCGATAAGTCCGAGGCCTGAGGGCCCGGGCCAGCGTCCACCGAGGCGCGACGATCGATCGTCGCGCCTCTCTCATGAGAAGTCAGACTACTCGATTTCAGATGAAGCAACTCCTCCCACTTGTTCTGGCGTTCGTGCTGTTCGTGGCACCTGACACGGCTCAGGCACAGTTCGTGGGTTCGCCGCAGGAGGTGATCACCTCCGGTACCTCGTACCGCATTTTTGCCTACCCGGGTGAGCCAACGGTGACCATCCAGCTCCTGGGCGACATCGGGGGCAGCGGGATCTACGTCGTGGGCGAGGAAACCTCACTAAGCCAATTGCTCGCCCTCGCGGGTGGTGCGCCCCTCGGTGATCCGGGACCAAGGACGCGCCGCGAGGTGACGGTCCGCGTGTTCTGTGATGCTGCCGGCACGCGACAGGCGATCTATGAGGAAAGCCTGAGCACCGTGCTTTCGGAGCCGGGCCGCTATCCAGATCTGAGAGATGGGGACCTGGTCACGGTTGACATCGAGCTCAGGGAACGATTCGATCCAATGCAGGCGCTCCGCTTCATCTCCGCCGCGTCGTCGGTGGCTCTTCTCATCATCCGGCTCGCCGACGGGCGATGATGGCGGTGCGAGAATCATGTTCGCCTTCACCCGCCAACCGA
>JBJHBB010000372.1:0-3407 GCA_050485265.1 Rhodothermales bacterium
TTATTCCGGAGGCGCGCGCCCGTGGGGAAGTCGGGGCCGTGCACGTCTCCCATCAGCGTGGCCTGCCGAGCGTTGGGCGAGCCGATCAGGTGAATCGCCGCGTCCAGCACCTCTCCCAGATTGTGCGGGGGAATGTTGGTGGCCATGCCCACGGCGATCCCGGTGGCACCGTTGACGAGCAGATTGGGGACGGGCGCGGGCAGCACGACGGGCTCGGACAGCGTGCCGTCGTAGTTGGGTCGCCAGGCGACGGTCTGCTTCCGGATCTCCTCACTGAAGGCCGCGCCGAGAGCCGACAGCCGCGCCTCGGTGTAGCGCATGGCAGCGGGGCTGTCGCCGTCCAGGCTTCCGAAGTTGCCGTGGCCCTCGACCAGCGGTTCCCGAAGACTGAACCACTGCGCCATCCGGACCATCGCATCGTAGATGGCGGAATCGCCGTGCGGGTGGTACTTCCCCATCACCTCACCCACCACGGTCGCGCTCTTCCGGAACCGGGAGTCTGGCGTGAGCCGCAGATTGGCGAACATCGCGTAGAGGATCCGCCGCTGCACGGGCTTCAGGCCGTCGCGGATGTCCGGCAGCGCGCGGCTGGTGATGACCGACAGCGCATAGTTCAGATAGCGCGCGCGCGCGGTCTCATGCAGGGGGATGGTCTCGATGACGGGCATGCACTACCTGGCGATTCTCGACTGCTCGGGAAGGTAAACGAGATGATGGCGGGCCCGACGGCCCCAACGAGAAGTCACGAGCGCCCCACGGCCTCAGCTTCCCAGACGATCCTCCGGCAGCAGTACGACCCTCACCATGCGCTGCGCATCGATGTAGTCACGCGCCGTCTGTCGGATGAGGCTCGTGGTGAGGCGCTGCCGGAGGTCGTCCCCATACAGGTAGGCGCCCGGAGTCTCACCGAACCGATACGCAGACACCAGGGCGGAACGCCAGTGTCGGTTTGCGCGCAGTTCGGTTTCCTCGGCTCGGCGCATGGACTCGACGACCCGGCGCACGACTCCGGCGTCCGGTCCCTCTGCCTTGAACGCCTCGATCTCCGAAAACACGGCCTCGATGAGCTCGTCGGTTCGGTCCGGGTCCGTTGCGAAGGACACCGAGAACGTGTAGACGCCGGTGTGCCGATTCGGCGAGGCGTTGACACCGACACCGTAGACCCCACCACGCTCCTCGCGGAGCTCCTCGCGCAGACGGATCTGAAGCGACTGGGCCAGCGCACCGAGCGAGAATCGCTCGAGCCGCGCCGCCTCGGTTTCGCGGATGTGCGCAGCGTCCTCGGTCAGCGGATCGAACCGCGACGGATCGTACTGCAGTTCGCCGCTGAAAACGAGCGCCACCCGGGCCTGGGGCTCCAGACCTCGGTAGACCGTCCGCTCTTCCACACCATCCGGGGGACGAATGCCGAGGTCGACTGCTTCATGCGTCGAATCGAGTTCGGCCGGCAGCGTCGCGAGAAATCGCTCCACGAGCGGCTCGAGTTGCTCGGGATCGACCGCGCCCACGAACACGAACGTGAAGCCGTGCGCGTCTGAGAAGCGCTCACGGTAGAACTGGAGCGCCTCGTCGAGGTCGATCTGGTCCAGATCAGCCACCGTGAGCGGCCTGCTGCGAGGATGGCCCTGGGACAGCACAACGGTCAGGGTGTCCGAGAAAGCCGTCGTCGGGCTGGCCGCACGGTTCTGCAGCATGCTCGCAGTTCGCTCGAGATGTGCAGCGAACGCGTCTTCGTCGCGTCTGGGCTCGGTGAAGAAGAGATGTACCAACTGCAGCATGGCGTCGAGGTCGCCTGGCGAGGCCTGGCCTGAGAGCCCCTCCTCCGTCTGCCCGATATACGGCGACACCTGCACAGTCCTGCCGGCGAGAACCCGTTCGAGAGCCGTGGCGCTAAACTCCCCCACACCGCCCTGCCTGACGGCAACAGCAGACTGTGCCGCGGACGGATAGACGCCGTCGTCGGCAAGCGACGTCCCACCTGGGCGGAAGGCGGACATCAGGACCTCGTCATTGCGAAAGTCGGTCTGCTTGACGACCACCTTAACACCAGTCGCTAGCGTCCACGCGATGATGCCGTCGTCCTCATACACGCTTTGGTCGACAACGGTGCGTGGCGCGGGAGGATGCTCGATCAACGACGTCGCCACAGCCATATCCTCGTACGGTTCGATCTCGGCGGATCGGACGCGATCGAGGACCTCCCTCAGCTCCCGCTCGGCGGGTGGCGGGACATCATTCTTCTCCGGCACAGCGACCAGTATGACGCGGCTATCAGTATCCGCTACGACCTCCGCGCGAGCGTCTACCTCGGCCAGGGTGATGCTCGGAAGTATGTCCCTCACCAGGCTCAGCTCCCGCTCTATGCCCGGCATCGATCGGTCCTGCAAGTAGTGGGCGACAAGCTCGGATGCGAAGGCCCGGCTGTGCCTCTGATCGCGCTCTTCGAAGGCGCGCTCGTAGGAGCGCATGACGTCGGCGCGCGCGCGCTGCAACTCGCCCTCGGTGAACCCGTGCCGTCTGACGCGCTCCGCCTCGGTGAGTAGCGCCTCCAGCGCGCGGGGGACACCTCCGTCCGGTGCGACGGCGGTCATCCCCGCCGGATCCACTGCACGGATGAAGCCACCACGGAAAGCTCCACCGCCCAGAAAGGGCGCTCCGGGACGCTGCGTGATCTCTCGCAGGCGCGCGTTGATCATCTGGCTGTAGAGGCCGTCCACAAGGAGCTCGCGGAAATCGTCCGTCGTTATCCGCGGGCGAGCCGGAAGCTTCCGAAGAAGCTGCACGGTACTCATCGTCTGCTCTGGATCCGACGCGATAGCGATCCGCGTGTCATCGTGAGATGGCACATCGTACTCCTGACGCGGCGGTGCACCGGGCGGATTGGTGAGGTCGGCGAACCGTTCGCGGATCTGTGCCTCGACATCGTACGGATCGAAGTCGCCGACGGCGATGACCGCCATCAGTTCGGGCCGGTACCAGTCCCGATAGAAGTCACGAACGCGCTCGGCGGGTGCCTCCGTAATCACCTCAGGCAAACCGATCGGAAGGCGCTCCGCGTAGCGGCTCCCCGCGAGGAGCACAGGGAAATGCACGTCGCGAATGCGCGCACCGGCGCCACGGCCCTGCCGCCATTCCTCGAGCACCACTCCCCGCTCGTCGTCTATGTCCTGTTCGTGGAGGGTTATCGAGCCTGCCCACTCGCGCAAGACTGTGAGCCCGGTCGATAGCAGCTCCGCGTCGTCGGTCGGGACCTGCAGCATGTAGACCGTCTCATCGAAAGACGTGTAGGCGTTCAGATCCGGCCCAAACCGCATCCCAATGCTCTCCAGAAACGTCACCAACTCCAACTCGGGGAAGCGTTCGGTCCCATTGAAAGCCATGTGTTCGAGGAGGTGGGCAAGACCCCG
>JBJHBB010000373.1:0-3404 GCA_050485265.1 Rhodothermales bacterium
AGCGTGAACATCAGCACCAATCCTGGCAGGATCGCGAACGGTACGCTCGCCGGCGTGAGTTGGAACGGTCCCGGATTGGCGTCGCTCATCCCAACACCTGGATTGCCTTGCGCATGCGACGCACGACGGCCTCTTGCCCGATGACCTCGAGCATTTCGAACAGGCTCGGTCCGGCCGTGCGCCCCGAGACCGCCAGACGCGTCGGGTGGATGATCCTTCCCGCACCCACTGCCTCCTCATCAGCGAGGGAGCGGAGCTCAGTCTCAAGCGCGTCGGCGCCGAAGGGATCCAGCCGTTGGATCCGGGAGGCGAAGCGCTCGAGAAGGTCTGCCGAGTCAGCCTTCCAGCGCTTCTTGACTCCTGCCGCCTCATACTCCTTGGGGTCCTCGAAGAAGAATTGCGACTCGGGGACGAAGTCGGCCACGAACTCAATGCGTTCGTGCAGGAGGTCAACGACGTTCAGTAGAGTCCGATCATCCACGGCGTATCCCGCTGCAGAAAGCGCCGGCCGGACGCGGTCGGCGAGGTCTTCCCTCGACATGGCCCGGACGTAGTGCGCGTTGTACCAGCGGAGCTTGTCGAGATTGAACTGCACCCCGCTCTGACCGGTGCGCTCGATCGAGTAAGCCTCGACCAACTCCTTTAGGCTGAATATCTCCCGTTCATCACCCGGATTCCAGCCAAGAAACGCGAGAAAGTTGAGAAGCGCCGCCGGCTCGTAGCCTGCCTCTCGATACTCCCTGACCGACACAGGAATGCCCACCTTCTCGGCGTTTCTCTTTGAAAGCTTTCCGCCGGTCGGGCTCATGATCAGAGGCAGGTGAGCCATCTTGGGAGGCTCCCATCCCAGGTAATCGTACAGAAGCAGGTGCTTGGGTACTGACGGCAACCACTCTTCGCCCCTTACGACATGGGTGATCTCCATCAAGTGGTCATCAACGACATTAGCCAGATGGTACGTAGGCAACCCGTCGCTCTTCAGGAGGACTTGGTCGTCCAGCGTGCTCGTCTCAAAGGCGACCCATCCCCTCACCATGTCCTCAAAACGCACGGTTTCATGCTCGGGGACTTTCAGGCGGATCACATGATGATCACCCGCCTCGAGACGTGACCTCACCTCGCTTTCCGGAAGGGTGAGTGAGTTGACCATCTGGAGACGCGTGTGGGCGTCGTAAGCGGGTGCGGCCTCGCCGGCCTTCTGGAGACGCTCGCGCATCGCATCGATCTCCTCCGGAGTATCGAATGCGTAATACGCGAATCCGTTGGCGACGAGCTGGTCCGCGTATCGGCGATAGATCTCGGTGCGCTCGCTCTGGCGATACGGCTCGTGCGGCCCGCCGACGTTGGGCCCTTCATCGTAGTCGAGGCCGGCCCACTCCAGACTGTCGATGATGTCGGCTTCGGCCTCATCCACGTAGCGCGCCTGATCCGTGTCCTCGATGCGAAGCACCACGGTACCCCCATGTTGCCGCGCGAAAAGCCAGTTGTAGAGTGCCGTTCGGAGCCCACCGATGTGTAAAAGTCCGGTGGGGCTAGGGGCGAATCGGACTCGGACCGGACTGGACATGCGCGGATTTGGGAGGGGTGAAAATGGCGTGCGGCTCAGTATAGACGACTCTTGTCCGACCGAACCACAAGTCCACGCGAAAACGCGTCGCTCGCACGTACCTGTTTTCGAGGGCGCTTGACGGGCTTGACCCGGGAGCGTGCGTGCGCGCAGCGTATTTTCGCCTGCTGCACCGGCCCCTCGGCCACATCACGGTCTCATTCCCCAACCCATCGTCTGCTAGCCGCCCATGATGCGACTTCGGACCCTCCCCACCCTCACCCTGGCGCTACTCTTCGTCGCGGGATGCTCCGGCGCTCCGCACACTGCGGATAGCTCCCACGACGCTGCAGTCGTAGCTGAGTACGCCGGCCAGACGCTGACCCTCGAGCAGTTCGAGGAGCAGTACGCCCGCACTTCGGCCTCGCGGTCTGCCGCCGCTCAGGACTCCATCGAGGACTATGAGGATTTTCTGGAGCGCTACGTCGACTTCCGGCTAAAGGTCGCTGAGGCTCGGCGCCTGGGCCTGGCCGAGGACCCTGAGATCATCCAGGAGATCGAGACCTACCGTGAGCAGCTCGCCCAGCCGTATTTGCTGGAGCGGGAGGTGATGGAAGGCATCGTCCGCGACCTCTACGAGAAGCAGCAGGAGGAAATCTCGGCCGCGCACATCCTCTTGATGGTGCCACCGGATGCCTCGCCGAGCGATACGCTGGCCGCGTATCAGCGCCTAAGCGCTGTGCGTGACTCCGTCGTCGCCGGTGAGCTCACGTTCACGCAGGCCGTGATGAACCACTCCGAGGACCCATCGAAGGCTCGCAATCAGGGCCAGCTCGGGTATTTCACCGGTGGGCGGATGATCATCGAGTTCGAGGATATGGCTTACGGCACTGCCGTCGGAGAACTCTCCCCCGTTTTCCGCACTCAGTATGGCTATCACGTCCTCAAGGTCGAAGACCGTCGTCCCTCCTCCGGCGAGATCCGCGCGTCGCACATCTTGATTCGCCTCACACCGGACGCCTCGGCTGAAGAGGAGGCGGCAGCCTATCAGCGCACCGCGGAGTTGCAGCGGCGTATTGCTGAGGGAGAGGATTTCGCGGCACTTGCCCGCGAGTACTCTGAGGATCCGGGCAGCGGGTCCCGGGGCGGAGACCTCGGCTTCTTCACCCGTGACCGTATGGTCACAGAGTTCAGCGACGCCGCCTTCGCCCTCGAGCGTCCCGGACAGGTGTCCGACGTAGTCCGCTCGCAGTTCGGTCTTCACATTATTCAGCTCAATGAGCGCCGCGAACCGCCGAGCTTCGATGAGGCGTACGACCAGCTCAAGCGAACCGCCGAGCGGCTGCCGCGCACACAGCAGCGACGGATCGAGGTGGGTCAGGCCTATCGTGCCGAACTCGGGTCGACCTTCCAGCCTGAAGTGATCCGTTCCGCTGTAGCGGACATCCCCGCCGGTGACCTCCTGATGACGGTCGCGCAACAGGGCTTTGGCGAGCACCAGAACGCCGAGTTTGCCACCATGGGTGAGACGACGTTCACGCTTGGCGACTTCGTAGAGGACCTCCAAAGGTCGCGGGTCAACCCCCAGCCCGACCAGACGGAGCAGCTCGTCGAGTTGCTGGACCGCTTCCTGGACGAGCGCGCGATCACGCTTGCCTCCCGTCAGCTCGAGCGGCACAACCCGGAGTTCCGCCGCCTGATGAACGAGTACGCCGACGGCGTCCTGCTTTTCCGCCTGTCCGAGGACTCCGTTTAGTCCGCCGCGGCGCGCGACTCCCTCGGTCTACTGCAGCACTATGAGGCGAATGCCGAGCGCTACCAGTTTCCCGAGCGGCTTCGCGTTCACACGCTACACAGC
>JBJHBB010000374.1:0-3390 GCA_050485265.1 Rhodothermales bacterium
CATGGGAGTGCGTGGGGAGGGTCCGGAGGTTGGCGTCGATGGTGAGGCAGGCCAGTTCGGAGTTCGCGGATATGGTACAGGAAACGCGCAGGTCTCAGCAGGTGTAGCGGGCTTTGGAGACCATTATGGCGTTCTCGGTCTACCTAACACCACCTACGTGCTTGAGGAAGTGCTTTCCGGCCCTGAGCACGCTCGGCTAGTTTCCAGTAGCGCAGGAATAGTGGGCATCAGGGGATTCAATGCAGCTGATGGTATCGCGGGCCTATTCCTGGGTAGGGTAGAGGTTGATGGTAATCTTTGGGTTCAGGGGCACGTGAGTAAGCAGGGAGGCTCCTTCCGCATCGACCACCCGCTGGACCCGGCGAACAAGTGGCTCTACCACAGCTTCGTGGAGAGCCCGGACATGATGAACGTCTATAACGGCAACGTCGAACTCGACGCCAGCGGAGAGGCCGTCGTGGACCTGCCGCACTACTTCGAGTCGCTCAATCGGGACTTTCGGTACCAGCTCACCGCGATTGGTGCGCCAGGTCCGAACCTCTACGTGGCCGAGGAGATCAGCGGCAACCAGTTCCGCATTGGGGGTGGGACGCCGGGCGCGCGGGTCTCGTGGCAGGTGACGGGGATCCGTCAGGATGCCTGGGCCGAGCAGAACCGCATCGAGGTCGAGGTCATGAAGACCCCAGATGATCAGGGCAGTTACTACGGACAGGATTGAGCCATGGAACGCACCATCAACGCAGCGCTCATCGGCATCCTGATGCTGGTTTCAATCCTGGCCGCGGCCTCGTCACTTGCGCAGACGACGATCGAGCGGCAGAGCTTCGCGGCCGCCAGCGGAGAGCTCATCGGCGCGGGAATCGTCGCACAGACGACCATCGGCGAGGCGGTCACCGGCGTCTCCGGCGGGGGCGACATCGTGGCCGGTAGCGGAACGACGTACTGGACGGAGACACCGGCTCTGTTCCCTGACATCCTCCTCTCCGAAATCGCGGCTCCTGCCGAGCCGGTCCCGATCGGATCACAGGTCTCGGCATCGGCACAACTGCTCGTGGCACCGGCCGGGGAAGTGGTGCTCCTCTGGTCCTGGGGTGATGGAACGATCACGGTTGGCGAATTCGAGTCTGCCACCGATACCGTCACGGGCACGCACGCGTACGGTGCTCCCGGCATCTACCAGGTCACGCTGCAGGCGACGGCCGGAGAGGCGTCCGACACCGCCACGTTCGAGTTTGTGGTCGTATACGACCCCTCTGCCGGGTTCGTGACCGGCGGAGGTTGGATCGACTCACCGGTCGGTGCCTACACACCGAATCCGTCGCTCACGGGACGGGCCACGTTCGGTTTCGTGTCTCGGTATCGACGTGGACAGTCGCAGCCCGACGGCAACACGCAATTCCAGTTTCGTGGGGCTGGTTTCTCGTTCCAGTCGACCAGCTACGACTGGCTCGTGGTAGCCGGAGCGCGAGCGCAGTTCAAGGGGAAGGGCAAAGTCAATGATGCTGGGGAGTTCGGCTTCATGCTCACCGCGATAGATGGTGACCGTAGTGGCGGCGGGGACACCGATCGTTTCCGGATCAAGATCTGGGAATTGGATGATGAGACCGTCGTTTACGACAACCAACTCGGCGACGGCGACGACGCCAATCCTACGACCGTCATCGGGGGTGGCAGCATTGTCATCCATCCCGGCGGAAATCAGGGCGGACCGAATGCGGGCATGCACGCTGGACCTGACAAGGCGGACCTCCCCTCGGAGTACGCGCTCCATGCGAACTATCCGAATCCGTTCGAGTCTCGCACGACCATCAGGTACGACCTACCCGAGGCAGCGCGTGTGCGACTCCTCGTGTTCGACGTGACCGGGCGTGAGGTCGCGCGGTTGGTCGAAGCAGACCAGGAGGCCGGTAGGCACGCGGTCTCGCTGAACGCTGCCAGCCTGGCCAACGGCGTCTACATCTATCGGCTGGAGGCCGGATCCGTCGTCCACACCCAGCGGATGCTCCTGACCCGGTAGCCGCAAATCGATACCTCTGCTTCCGCCGTGGAACCCGTCGACATCTTCGATGAGCCGGTGGGAGGCAGCCTTCCGATCCGAATGGTCGTGGAGCATCATGTAGTTGCCGGGGCTGTAGACCTGTGCCGTGAGTTGGCAGGCAGGCAGGTCGTCATCATCCACGCCCACGGCAGGCTGGTCGCCACCGCCTGCGACCGTAGCTTGTGACTCGGGTCCGCCCGCCTGATCCGCGGCGCCCACGCTCAGTCGATCACCTGCGAACCGCCCATCGAGACGTTATGACGAAACGCTGGAATCTCCTCCTCATCACAGTTCTTCTGGCCACCGCCGCGTGCACACCACGAGAGGACCACTCGGCGGACGTCAATCTCGTGCCGGCAACCAGCGATGAGGCGGATGCTGCCGACGCGCAGGACGTCTGGTGGGAGCGCATGCAGGAGCTCTGCGGCAATGCCTACGCCGGTGAGATGGTGCGCTATGACCCGGAAATGGATACCGGCTGGCTCGATCGGGAGGTGATCATGCACATTCGCGAATGCTCACCCGAGGAGATCCGGATCCCGCTCCATGTGGGCGAAAACCGATCCCGGACGTGGGTGTTGACGCGCACGGCCGACGGTATCAGGCTCAAGCACGACCACCGCTATCCCGATGGGTCGGAAGAGGAATCCAGCCAGTACGGCGGCCACACAGTCGACGAGGGTACCGCGAGCCGGCAGGTATTTCCGGCGGGTGAGTTCTCGAAGGCGCTCTTCGAGCGTACGGACCATCCCGACGGCGTGAACAATGTCTGGGCGATGGAAGTCCACCCGGGCGAGCGCTTCAGCTACAGCCTGACGCGCCCGAATCGCGACTTTGGCGCCGACTTCGACCTTTCGCGTCCGGTGGATGCACCGCCGCCGCCGTGGGTCATCGAGCCGCGGGAGCCGTAGCGGGCTGTGATAAGGCAGCACGATTAGAGGGATGGTGCCCGCAGCATTAGTACCATTTGGGCGGCTGCGGGCCATCGGGCTCGCAAGCTCGCTGCTTCTCGGCGCCGCACCGGGGTGATGCCGTGAGTGGGCGTGATCCCGGTGCGGGGAAGATGCTGGCGGCGGCGCTCGTCCTCGGCGCCGCGACGGCGGTCGGCATCTTCCTGTTTAAACTGGCGGTGAGCCTGATCGCCAGTGGGGGCTGGGGATGGGTCGACCCCGCGGGCACGTTGCTGTTGCGGTGGCCGTTGCTCGTGGTGCCGGTGGCGGGCGGGCTCCTGGTGGGACTGATCCTGCACTGGACTCGCTCGCCCGAGGAGCCCGGACACGGCGTCACGGAGGTGATCGAGGCGGTCAAGCTCGACGTCGGCGACATGCCCTATCGCCGCATCGGGGTTAAGG
>JBJHBB010000375.1:0-3385 GCA_050485265.1 Rhodothermales bacterium
ATGCAAGGCGATAACACATGAACACCGGGCCAGCCGGCCGAGGTTCTGGTCACCCGCGAGGTTAGTGTTCCCGTGGCGACGCCAAATCGTCGTCGCGCTTGATCATCTCAGAAGGAGCTGCTGAGCGTGCTCCAGGTGTCGGCGAGCGCCCAGGTTCCGGCAGCTGCTCGGGCGGGGCGTAGGGTATTGGGAATCACCGCCGCATCGCCTGCACCGCAGGTGCACGGCCCACCTCAGCTCTGAAGACCCGGTTCGAGGGATGCTTGCGGACCACGGGCAGGGCCGGATACAACAGGCACCAGAAGCAGCGAAGCCGCAACAGGGGTACCACCCAGCGACTGTGTAGGTTTCGCGCAGCGGTCGTGTGAGAGATCGCTCTAGCTGAACGCGGAAACCTAGGTGCCCAAGATCACTGAACCGCAGAATCGTGTTGGACGAAAAGGTGCGGTCGACCCTGCCCGACAGGACGATGCTCGTCTGCTCATCGACCCCTTGAACGAGCAGGTCCGAGCGCAACTGGCGTCCATTACGGCGAACCTACTCTCGTTCTCGACCCCGTCATTCGACGTGCCGTCCGTCCGAAGTATGGTTCTCGGACCCGCCACTGAGGGATTCACCAGGCAGATTGAAGAACAGCTGGCCAATGCACTGGAGGGGTTTCGAAAGTCCCTCGCGCCGCTCTTCGATCCAGAGGCTCTCCATGGCATTAACCGTGCCATGTTGCCGCCCAACCTGCAGGAACACGCGGACAAAGTGCAGGCAATGGACGTGCATGCGTTTCTGGAGGAGGAGGGCATTCCGCTCTATCTCGTCCCTAGTGGGCGGATCGCGCTGCGTCTACTGCGAGCGAGGGATCGTGCTGAACGCCGGCAAGTACTCGGTGACTGCTACGAGTCTCTGATTGCTGACTGCGCTGATGTTCTGGACAACGCAGGTCACGAGGCAGTCCGCGATGAGGTGCGGTTCGTGCTCGATGGCCTGGGCGCCATGCGCGTTGGTTACACACGTGCGGCCCAGGCGTTGTTTACTGTCACCCTGGACACCCTAATCTACCGGTTTCATTCAGAACCAACAACGCGCAAGAACATCACCAATCGAAAGAAGGGCGCAGAAGTCCCCGGAACTATTGAAGAGATGGCTGTTCGGGAAGCGTTCGTGTGGCTACCGGTTTGGAATGCCCATGAACAGTTCTGGAGAAGCAATGGAGATGGGGTGCCGCACTATTACTCGCGACATGCTAGTGTTCACGGCGTATCGGCACGTCAATACAACAAAGGGAACTGCGTACAGGCGCTAATGCTTGTGACAAGCCTCATCGGTTACGCGGAGGCGATTATCAGGGAACCATGAGAAATCGGTCTAGTGCAGAGATTTCCGACGGACAACGAGAATCTATTCTACGCAATCATAATGGGCAACCGTGTCGTCCTGACTGCGAACCGACGGTGGCCCCTCTAGGCACGAGCATTGCCTACGGTAAGTGCCCTGTTCACGATACGTTACGGCAGCAGTCCCTCCTGCCCCGATCCCCTGAATCCTCCTCACGACTTCGGCCCATAGCCCTGAAGGACTCCACCAGCTCGTCGCGGGCGCGCGACGTTTATGCCTGGCCATCAATGGACCGATGGCCGTTGCGATCGGAGCGGTTGCGTTGATGGCGTTGGATTTCGAGCAAGACTCCAATTGAGGCGCGCGCTCTGAATCGAATCGTTGGCGGATGGGTGGTAGCTGAAATCAGCGCCGCTGTGCGGTTGTAATGTGACTGTACGCCGTAAGGCTCCTGCGGTGCTGTTCATCGAACCCTGCGGCGACTCGAGGCTCGCTTCACGGGCTGGCTCCGCGATCGGAGCCACCCCTACTCGCCTCCACGTCGGGAGGGTCGGGCCGGCTCGGCAACCGCCACCACGCGACGCAACCGGTCCGGGTCCAGCCGCCGGCCCTACGTCAACCCACCACCGGCGTCGCCGGGGCTCCTTCACGACTGGCCTCCGTTCCTCCGGCAAGTCGTGACCGCTGATCGGGTCTGACCTCCCCTCCTGCCCTCCGGGTCCTCCGCCAGCACCCGAGGAGACACCAAGGGCACGGAGGACACCATGCACACCACCAACGGCACCAACCCCACCCCCAGCGGCTTCGCGGCCGGCTGGTACGCCCCCGCCCCCGCCCACCAGCGCCACGACGTCACCAGCCCCGACGCCGCAGCCGAGGTCCTCACCCCGCACCTGTCCGGGCTCGACCGAGAGGCCTGCGTGGCCGCCCACCTCGACACCAAGCACCACCTGCTCGCGGTAGAGTTGATCAGCGTGGGCAGCATCGACCACACCTTCATGAGCCCCCGCGAGATCTACCGCCGCGCACTGCTCGCCAACGCCGCCGCCATCATCGTCGCGCACAGCCACCCCTCCGGAGACCCCGAACCCTCCCGGGACGACGAGGCCATCACCCGGCGGCTGCAGCGGGCCGGCGAGCTCGTCGGGATCGAACTCTTGGACCACCTCGTCATCGCGACCGGACGGTGGGTGTCCCTCGCCCGGCGCGGCGTCCTCTAGTTCAGGAGGGGAGATGGTCGGGGAGGCACCGCAGCCTCCCACGACCGTCGGCCTACAGGTTCCGAACGACCGAGTATCGGTGGCCCGCGGCGCGAAACCGGAAGGCCCTCGCCTCCTAAGCTCGCCGTCGCGGCAGCAGCCTTCGGACGACGGGAGCAAGGTGGCTTCAGCAGCGCAGAAGTGCCGCCGCGCCTTCCGGGGGAGGCTTGGACGCATCTGCGTGGTTGGAATCGATCGTCCACCTGCGCCTGACCACGTCACCATTCGACAGGTCGACCGACGCGGTGGCCGATGCGAGGTCACATGGCCCTTCGGCGCGGTGCTTACAGGTGGCAGGCGCGTCGAGCTCGTCCGCCTCGCTTGTGGTGACGGCTTCTCCGCTCCGCGCGGGCGACCGGGCGCGTGATCGACGCCCCCGAGCTGGGATCCGCGGCGAGGATGCTGAGGTCGTTCTTCGCTCCGAGCTCTCGGAGGTTTCAGCACTCGGCAGCCGTCGCGAGCAAGGCCGGCCGTGAGATCGGTCCCTACCTCGCGCCTCCGGACCGCGAGGTGCTCGTGGCCGCCGCTTGGCTCCACGACCTTGGGCACCACCCCCGCGTCGTCGATACCGGCCATCACGCGCTCGGCACCAACATCCCGCATATCGTGTCCTTCCTTTTAGACGAAGGCCGCCTGGGCGGCTTTCACTTCAACGCCCGCAAGTACGCCGACGATGATCTGATCGTGGGGACGAACAACCCGTTCGAGCTGTTCGAGATTTTCACTGAGCTGGCAGCCGCTGGTGATCTGGCGCAGGATGTCGCTTATATGATCGACCAGAGCCATAATATCGAACC
>JBJHBB010000376.1:0-3384 GCA_050485265.1 Rhodothermales bacterium
AAGGTGCGGTCGATGACGGGCTGCGCCGCCAGGTCGTGCAGCAGCGGCCAGAGTGTCCGATTGGCGAACCCGTGGTAGTAGCCGCGAACCTCGCTGCGTGTGAGCGCGACCGGGTACAGGTCGCATGCGAGTCCGTCGACCCGCTTGGGGACGCCCTCGGGATCGTCATCCCATCCAATCCACGCGCCCCCGGACTGTTCGATAACAGGCCGCAGCGCAGTGACGAGCCCGCCGGACGAGGTTTGCCAGCCTTCTGGTCCTCGTGAGACCGGAAGCCGGTTGGCAACAACGATTAGGGGCGCGGCATCCGCCACATGGTCCTCCTCAACGTTGTTGAGGATAGTGGTCTGCCTCCGTGTTCCTGCTCGACTGCTTCTCAGGTAAGCGGGTCAAGCGTCGCGTCGATGTGCTCGTCGAACTGCGCTTTGAGCGCCGCCGTGTGTGGGCCAGGCGCGTCGAA
Organism: Rhodothermales bacterium; assembly: GCA_050485265.1. Classification (GTDB taxonomy): domain Bacteria; phylum Bacteroidota; class Rhodothermia; order Rhodothermales; family JANQRZ01; genus JBJHBB01. The sequence continues at coordinate 461 of JBJHBB010000376.1, forward strand.
CCGGGTCACCTCGTCGTCAATAACAAGCGCGTTGACCGCGATGATGGGGCGCGTGGCCGACACGATAAAGGCCTCGTCTGCATGCAGGAGCTCTTCTACGGTGATCACATCGCGGTGTACGTCGGCGATCTCCTGCAGGGCCTTGACGGTGACCGAGTCGAGGATTGGCACCTGTTGAGGATCGGGGGTACGAAGCTGGCCACCTTCAACAACAACTAGGGCCCCAGTGGGGAGTTCGAGCACGACGCCGTTATTGACGATCAAAGCATCGTTTGCGGCGAGTGCTGCTGCTTGGCGGACCGCCCATTGATTGGCGGCGTATGACAGTGTCTTGGCACCTGTCAGCGCTGTTCTCCATGGGATGTCGAGGACAGCCAACGACATGGTCTGGGGCCAGACCGGTGACTCAATCAGTCCTCGGATCGTGCCGCTTCTGGTGACAATCAGGCGCATGGCTCCGTCACGGTCACCCCACGCCGCAAGGAGGTCGGTGACGACCTGCCGGAGGACGGGGAGGCGGATGTCCATTGTGCTGGCAGACATGCGCATGCGGGCCAGGTGAGCGTCGAGCTGGTGCGTCCGGCCACGCCGGACATAGATGCCTTCGAAGATCGCGTCACCGCGCAGAAATCCGTCATCGGCGAGAGGAACGGTCGCCTCAGACGCCGGCACGACCCGGCCATCCATCCATGCAACAGGCCTTGGTGTACCTGATGCCGGTCGGTCGGTGCCGACGGGGTGCGTTGTGCTGGAAGCATCTGTCATATGCGCATCGTGCCAGAATTGGTGGTTGACCGTACGATCGAATGGATCGGGAGGAGTCGGCCAGGCGGCCGCGCCCTTTGGGCGAGGAAAGTCCGGACTCCGCAGGGCAGGGTGCTGGGTAACGCCCAGGCGTGGTGACACGCGGCAAGCGCAACAGAGAGCAGACCGCCCACACATTGTGTGAGGCAAGGGTGAAACGGTGAGGTAAGAGCTCACCAGCGCACCAGGTGACTGGTGCGGCTAGGCATGCCCCACCTGGAGCAAGGCCAAGCAGGGACCAACGGCGGCCCGTCGACGTGTCCCAGGTAGGCCGCGCGAGGCGCCGAGCGATTGGCGTCCCAGATAGATGGTCGCCACCCGCGCAAGCGGGAACAGAATCCGGCTTATCGGCCGACTCCTCCCGAATCCTCCTTCTGAACAGGGGAAACGTGATTTCAGCAGTCCGCCAGTCCGCACACAGTCCGCAAGAACTATCGCTTGTGGCAATGTGCGCTCGCTCGTCAGGTGTAGAGGTAATGAGCGACCGGAATTCCTGAGTCGAAGCTCGATGGGCCTCCGGCGATGTGGAGTCAAGGAGCGACGCTGAGTCGCATGCCAGTGTGGCAGCCCCGAACACGTTGCCAGCGCTCACCGGACCTGTTTGCTTGGTGAATCGAAAAGTCTCGAAAGGTAGAAGGCGTTCGCGCGGTGAGTTACTTGTCGGTGTGCCCGTCCGCGAGCAGGATCGACGCCTCAAGGCGACCTCGGGCTTTCCTCAAGCGTTCCCGAGCGTCCTCAAGACGGATTGCACCGACTTGTGCGGCGATATCGAGCTTGAAGAGGATCGACGTGTCGATGGCTAGTAGGTGGTGCTGCTCGCCTGCTTCGTCCAATGTGGCTTGTTCGCTGTGGAGAATCGGTGGCCGAATTCCTGGATCTTTGCCTATGAATTGGCTCGCTACATACCAAAGCGAGGTAGGCGGCGCTCCAGTTTCTCGGGTGAACTCGATCGAGTACCTGTATATGCGCGCAAGATCCTTTGGTGTGGCTCCGCCGGAATACGCTCGAACCTCAACGAGTGCAACCCAGCTTCGCTCGGCTGGATCAGTTAGGCGGAGATCCTCGAGCTTCTTGCCTGGAGCTGCCTTTGAATCCCGTTCTTCAACCTGGAATCCTAACCGCGTGAGCGCTTCCGCAACTGCCGACACAAGCCCGTGAGATGGCTCAGCAAGTAGCCGCCGCTCGCGACTGTCTCCACTCGTCCGCGCTGTCCGCAGTTCTCGCTCCAAGTCCGCCTTTCTCGACTCAAACTGGGCAGCGGATTTGCGCGCTTCGTCATCGAGCTGGTCAATTTCCTTGAGGAGCCTTCGCTCTGGTGGTGTCGCCCACTCGTACGAATAGCGCCAATCTGGAAGATGTTCGAAGGCAAGTGGCTGATGATCCCTCCAGCGCCGCATGGCCGCGCGAATCCAGTCTTCGTGCAATGCGATTCGATGAGGCAGAACGAGGAGTTCAGCCCGGCCCCCATGGCGTTGGAAGAAGCCTGCTAGAACGAGGCCGTCCAATTCGGTACGAAGCAAAGCTTGCAGGATAATCCCGCTGTCCTTCGTGGAACTCAGGTACGGATTGAGATCCCGCTCGAGCGCTATAGGGAGCAAGTCGCGCTCGGCGAGCCTCTCAAGCTCGCCCGCCAATTTGCCTGGGAGTGCAATTTGGCGTTGCGGAGACAAACCGTTCCAGGCAAGACCAACCGGTTCTCTAGCGGTGCCGTCGATCTGCGGATGGCGAGCGACGCGGCCTAGGCTGAACCTTCCCTTCAGTTCGTCGAGTTCGGGTGTGAATACGATCACGTGCAGGTGGTTGGCTGGTTCCCACCCTGGCCGACCGAAGGGGTCTGGGCGGCCGAGAGACTGATCAGTTACTAGTAGGTCCCAGTCGCGCTCATCTAGACCTAGGGGTTTCGACTCGAGAACCTGAACAGTTGGGAAGAGGTCGGCGCCTACAATTGTGTTGCGAAGTTCCTGGTCTTGAATCCAGATCAGCGTTCTAGGCCGGGGCTGCGAACCAAACGTGCGCCGCCCTTCGTCACCAAAACCCTCGCCCATTTTGAGCAGGTGCTCAACAATTTTTCGTCGCTCTGGTTCGTTCCCGCTGCTGGCCGCCATGGCGTCCTCGCACTG
>JBJHBB010000377.1:0-3372 GCA_050485265.1 Rhodothermales bacterium
CTGCGTGGCCGTGCTTGCGTCGTCGAGCCCGGTCAACACCATCAGAGGGACTCCCGGCGCCGCTCTATGGACCCTCACCACGGCGTCGACGCCGCTCGCATCAGGCAGAGACAGATCGCAGAAGACTATGTCAAAGGACTCCTCCGCCAGCAAGTCCAGACCTTCACTCAAGCGCGTCGCGTGGACCAACTCGTAGTCTAGGTCCCCGTCGCTCAGCTTCTCTCTGAAGATTATGGAATCGCCAGGATTGTCCTCGATAAGCAGAATGCGGACAAACACGAACGTGACCGCCGGAAGACGTGCGGGGAGGCGGCAATTGGAGGTGGCGGCTGATCAGTCAGCAGGCAGCTTGACCAGGGTCAGCCAGAAATCATCGATTGCGCGGACTACGTCCAGAAACTCGTCCAGGTCTACCGGCTTGGCCACGTAGCAGTTCGCTGCCAGGTTATAGGCCTCCGCAATGTCGTCCTCGCTCTGGGAGGTGGTGAGGATGATCACCGGGATCCGTCGCAGGATCTTGTCGGCCTTCATCGCGGCAAGGACCTCTCTCCCGTCCATCCTCGGCATGTTGAGGTCGAGCAGCACGAGGTCGGGGCGCGGCTTGTCCTGGAAGGGCTCCTCGTGCCGCATGAAGCGCATGGCTTCCTCGCCGTCTCGCGCGACGTGGAGGTTGTTCGGGACGTCCGCATCGCGGAGAGCCTCGATGGTCAGCTTGACATCTCCCGGACTGTCTTCTACGAGAAGGATCTCTACGGGTCGCGGCAGGGCGTGAATCATGCGCGCCTTGTTATCGGTCATTCTGGCCCCAAAGAGGGATCGATGTGATGCTGCCTGCGGACCGGCAGTGTGAAGCGGAATATAGAACCGCCATTCGGGTTGGGCTCCATCCATATGCGCCCGTCGTGACGTTCCACGATTTTTCGGCAGATCGCCAGGCCGATGCCAGTGCCCTCGAACTCCTCACGCGTGTGTAGGCGCTGGAAGATCTGGAAGATTCGCTCGGCGTGCTCCGGCGCGATGCCGATTCCGTTGTCGCGTACGTCGAACTGGTACCAAAGCCGCCCGGCGTCAAGCAGCTTCTCGACACTGATCTCGATCTGAGGCGGCGCTTCGCCTCTGAACTTGATCGCGTTGCCAATGATGTTCTGCATCAGCTGACGCATCTGGGTCGGATCGGCCTGCACGATGGGCAGCTCGGTTTTGACGTCAACCCGCGCCCCGGTTTCATCGATGGCTGATCTCAAGTCGAGCTGCACCTCCTTGACGATCTCGTCCATCTCGACGCGCTGAAAAGCTTTGCCTCGCGTGCCCACCCTCGAATACGCCAGCAAGTCCTGAATCAGACGCTGCATTCGCTTGGCCCCGTCGACCGCATAGCGGATGTACTCCTCGGCCGTGTCGTCGAGTTGCTCGCCGTAGCGTCTCTCGAGCAACTGAAGGAAGCTCGACACCATGCGCAACGGTTCCTGCAAGTCATGGCTTGCCACGTACGCGAATTGCTCCAACTCCGAGTTGCGCTCCTCGAGTTCGCGCGCGTAGCGTCGAAGGGCCTCCTGCGCCTCATGGAGGTCCGTGATGTCCTGGCAGGTGCCTTGCAGCGAGAGTAGCTGGCCGTCACTATCCACGACGGGCTCCCCTCGTCCGTGCACGAACCTGCGGGTACCATCGAGGCGCTGGATCTCATGGAAAACCTCATACGGCTTCTTGTCACCCATCGCGTTCATGATGGTCTCGCGCGTCCGCTCGCGCGTGCCCGGATCGATGACGGAAAGGAAGTGCTGGAAGTCCGGCTGGAAGGTTTGGCGGTCCTGACCGTAAATGTCGTACATCTGGTCACTCCAGGTGATGGTGTCCGACTGCGGATCCCACCGCCAGTGTCCCAGCTTCGCAATGTGCTGCGCGTTCCGCAGCCGCGCCTCGGACTCGGTAAGCGCTCGTGTAGCCTCCAGTTGCTCGGTAATGTCGACAAACGACACCACGACCGCGCCAGAGTTCTGGTCGACACCAGACCGCGGAATAGGCTGCGCATTGACGGACACCCATCGCACTGAGCCGTCACTCTGCACGATGCCCTTTACGAAACCTCGCTGAGGTTCGCCGGTCTCGACCGCCACACGCTCGGGGATTCGCTCCGGAGGGATCGGCTGCCCCTCCTCGTCGATCACGGTCCGATTCGTAAAGGCGAACAGATTGTTGCCGTCATCCAGATCCAGGCCAAGGATCTGCTGCGCTGCCGGATTGTGCGCGAGAACCACACCGTCCTTTGAGAGCAGCATCACACCCTCGTTGAGGGTCGACAATACCGTTCGGTAGCGCAGTTCTGAATCCCGGATTCTGTTCTCCGATTCCCTCTGCTGGGTGATATCGGTAAAAGCAGAAACGACGGCCTCCGGGTGACCGTCGGCCCCCTTTATCGGGGATGAGGACACAAGCAGCCACCGCAGGTCCCCTTCCGGAGTGTGTACTCCCTGGACGAAGTTCTCGACGGGCTGTCCCGTTCTGAGAGCCACCATTGCAGGATGATTCTCTCCCGGAAGGGTCTTGTTGTCCTCATCGACTACGCGCCAGCGCGCGTCGACGGAGTCACGCTCCATCAGCTGATCAAGAGTCAGCCCAAGGATGCGCTCAGCGGCGGGATTCGCGGCGATGATGTTGCCTTCGGCGTCCTGTAGCACCACACCCTCATGCAGCGCTTCGACAACGCTGCGATGTCGCTTCTCGCTCTCGCGGAGGGCACGCTCCGCCTCGATCCGCTCACTGATGTCCCGAAACACGACCACCGCGCCAGTCCGGCCATCCTCCTTGACGGCGGTCACGATGAACTCTACTGGCAGAGGTCCGCCCTCGGTCAGTGCGAATGCGGTCCGCCCCGATCTGGCGCTATTCTCCCCACTCAGCACCCTGCGGATTCCGCCCTCGACATCGGAACCGGTTTCAGCGGGCGCCGCGTCCTGCAAGACCTCACCGTAGTGCCGACCGCGCAGATTCCGCGCGGCCGGTCCGAGGAGTGAAGCCGCCGCCTCGTTGACGAACAGCACGAGCCCGTCCGGACCGATCCCTATGATTCCCTCGCCGGCAGCGTTGAGGATCCGTTCGGTGCGAGCTTGAAGGCGCTTCAGGGCGCGCTGCGTTCTGACCAGCTCGGTGATGACGCGTCCCTCGGGCAGGAGCATCACCACCTTCCCGTCCTCGACGACCGGCTTCAACGAGAAGTCGATGACGGCCGGTACGTCGTTGGCGCCGCGGATCTGGACATTGTAGCGAACGAACTCCCCGTCGGCCGCTCGCTGGATCGCTGCCTTCAACTGCTCCTGCACGGTCTGGTCGTGCGACCACCAGTAGCAATCCCAGAAGGGTTTGCCGATAACATCC
>JBJHBB010000378.1:0-3369 GCA_050485265.1 Rhodothermales bacterium
AGCGGACTCGTCCACGCAATGGTGGAGACCGAGGACGAGAAAATAGCGATCTCGGTCGGGCCGCTCTCGGGGCGCGTCACGGCCAAGCAGATCCACGACGCCGTCCAGGACGCGATGGCATCGGGCATCCTCGAGGTGCACGTCCTCGGCTGGGCGTTCGAGGCGAACGTTGGCGAGGTGAAGTCGACCCTCGAGAAGCGCGGCAAGGTCAGGGTGGAGCTGATCATGATCCGCCCGGACAGCCTCGCCGAGGGGCTTAAGGCGACGCAGCCGGAGATGCTCTTCTCGCCGCTCGCAATGCCAGACATCGAGATCGCGGTCGAGAAGAACGGCAAGGAGCGGCGCGTGCGCGCGACGCTCAAAGGGATCGCTCTGTTCGACCGCAAGCGTCGCACCACTGAATATAAGGCCGCCGACTCGGGCTACGTCTCGGCGTGGTATCTCGACGACGACTACGACGGCGACTGCTTCGTAGATTGCCAGATGTTCTTCGACTTCAAGAAGAAACCGAACATCAAGGCGGCGCTCAAGGCCGAGGTGGACCCCGAGGAGTTCACGCTCCGGCTCGAGTCGGAGCCATTTCCCGTGCGCGGCTATAAGCGCATCGCGGTGAAGGTGGTGGACGTCTTCGGCAACGAGTCCACCGTCGTGAAGCAACTCGTGTAGGGCGCGGCACGATGGCCTATGTTGTCGATCGCGTTGTCATCTGCGACGCTTTCCGGGAACCCAACCGGCACTACAAACTTCTGCCGGGCGGCAAATCGAAGCTCGTCGAGGGCCGGCGCCCGTCCATGCGTTTTCTAGCGTCCGCGAAGGACGTGAAGGGTGGAATCGCCGGGATCGTCGGCAAGGAAGCACAGCTGTTCGACGATCTATCCGCCGTGGGGGCCACCGAGCAGAACGAGTTCGTCAACCAGTTCAGGCAGGAGGTCCGTGAGTGGCGTGAGGCCGGTTATCCAGGCACAGCCCTGGTGACACGGCGGCTTCTAGAGTGGTGGTTCGAGCGCGACGAGGAGCGCAAGGCTGTCGGCCGCCGGTTCTTCTTTTGCCAGCAGGAGGCAGTAGAGACAGTCATCTACCTCTACGAAGTCCAGAGCCGCCGCCGGATGCCCGAGACCGGCGATCTTTTGCGCTACGCCCTCAAGCTCGCCACCGGTGCCGGCAAGACCGTGGTGATGGCGCTCTTCATCACTTGGGCCACGCTCCACAAGCGCAAAGTGAACGGCTCGTCGCTGTCGGCAAACTTTCTCGTCCTCGTGCCGAACCTAACCGTGCGCGACCGCGTGAGTGGCCAGCCACGTGGCGACGGGCTCGATCTGGCCGGTGAGCACAACCTGTACGGCGAGTTTCAGATGGTACCGCCCGAATACCAGGATGAGTTTCATCCGAACGTGCTCGTTCGCAACTGGCAGGGGATCCCGCTAGAGAACAAGCGCGATGACTGGATCGGCGAAGGCGAGTTGCCACTTGAGGAGGGGCGGTTCATTCCGCAGGCGGTGCTGCGCGCCATGCGCCGGCGCGCGCGTCAGGACCCGAACGCCCCCATCCGACGCCTTCTCAAAGGCTGGCGCGACCTCGTGGTGATCAACGACGAAGCGCATCACGTCTACGGTGAGAAGCGCACGCGGAAAGAGGAAGATCCGGCCTACATCAAGTGGAGCAAAATCCTCGAACGCGTGGCGAAGGCAGCTCGCGTCAGTCTGGTGCTCGACCTCTCGGCCACGCCCTGGTACGGCTCCGGTTCGCCCAAGCCCGAGGGGACGCTCTTCGAGTGGCTAGTCTCGGACTTCTCTGTGTACGACGCCTTCGAATCGGGCTTGGTGAAAGTCGTGCGCCTGCCTGATCCGGACGAGCAGGGACGCATCTACATCGACCTCTGGGACCACGTGAAGGGGGCGAAAACCAAGGAGGAATACCTGCGCGCATGCAAGGGGGCGGTAGCAAGCATTTATTCGTCGTGGAAGCAAGACTACGACGAGTGGAGGCAGGTTTTCCCCGAGATGCGAGGACCGAGCCCGGTACTGCTCTGCGTTACCAATGACGCCACGCGCGCGAAGTGGCTCTTCGAGCATCTCTCCCGCGACTACGAACTGCTACGCAATGAGGAGAACGACCCAACGAAGTGGGTGAGCATCCAGATCGACTCGAAGGTTTTCGACGCGGACAAGGGTCAGGAAGCCGTTATCCGCGAGATGGTCAACACCGTCGGGTCCAAGGGTAAGCCAGGAGAGCACGTCCGCTGCATCGTAAGCGTGAACATGCTCTCCGAGGGTTGGGACGTAAAGAGCGTGACCCACATCCTAGGTCTCCGCGCTTTCGGTTCGCCGCTCCTCACGGAACAGATAGTCGGACGGGGACTCCGACGAACTACCTACGATGTCCTGAATCAGCCTCTCGACGAACGTTCCGACGGCTACGAAGAGACGGTCGACGCCTTCGGCATTCCTTTTATCGGCTTCCCGGTCCAGAAGCGCAAGCGGCCGAAGGCAGGCGACTGGAGCCACAAACCGGTCTGGATCGAACCCGACTCGAAGAAAGTCGCGTACCGGGTACACGTACCCAACGTGCGCTCCTGGGCCGTGGGGGTTATTGAGCCGCTCACCGATCTGATTCGGGTGGAGTCGCTTCCCGAGACCGTGCTTGATCCGAAGCAGACCCCACCAGAGGTACGTGTCAAACCCGTCGTGGGCGGACAGCCCGAGGAGGTCATGACGCTAGTGACGTTCCGGGCGGAATGGCCAGTGCTGAAGACTGCTTTTTTGCTGGCACAAGAGTTGTTTGATGCGACCAACCCCGGCGATGCCTCGGACCTCGGCATCGGACCTACCTTCGACGAGTTGTTGGAAGTCGCTCGGGAGTATCTAGAGAAGCGCGTTCGCACTCTGAAGGGCGCCGACCTGCGAGACGTCGGCATCTACTACTGGCGTCAGCAGGCGTTGGATGTACTCGACAACGCCATTCGCGGTGCCGGTTCCGGGCAGGTCGACTCGGTCCCCGTCCTCGGGCAGCCCGCGTGGCTGGACACGGCACACCTACGGCGCTTCCAGTGGACAGGGCTCGTCGCATCGGGCAAGAAGTGCCATACCAACAAGGCTCCCTGCCACACTGATCTCGAGAAGCAGTTCGCCACGTTCCTAGACGAAGCCAAGGACGTTGTTCGCTATTTCAAGAACGAACGACTCGGGTTCTCGATTACCTACTACGAGAACAACCGGCCGCGACAATACTATCCGGACTTCATCGTCGCTGCTCGAGAGGCCGACGGGCGCGAAGTGATGTGGCTCGCCGAGACCAAAGGGGAGATCCGGCCGAACACGAAGCTCAAGAGCGAGGCCGCCGAGCTCTGGTGCGAGAAGATGAGCGGCACGA
>JBJHBB010000379.1:0-3360 GCA_050485265.1 Rhodothermales bacterium
CCCCTACAGCAGCTTCCGACTCTTCGCCCAGTCGGTGAACTCGGTCACGAGTTGTTCGAACGACTCGAGCACGAAGAGAATCGGCTGCAGGTGCCAGACGTCGTAGTCCTGATTGATGACCGCCTCGGGGCTGAAGTCGCGGTGCTCGACCTCGTCCGAAAGGGCGTGCAGCACTTCCCCCTTCGACGACATCACGCCCGCGCCGAAGATGCGGTAGCCGTTGGGCTCGCGGATCAATCCGAACTCGACCGTGAACCAGTGGAAGCGCTCCAGAGACTGCCGGTCGCGACCCTTGGCGTCGAGCGCGGCCTGCCCGAATAGCTGGTAGAAGTCAGCAAAATCGGGCTGGGTGAGGGTCGGCATGTGCCCGAAGATGTCGTGGAACATGTCGGGCGCCGGGGTATAGTCGAGCTCCTCTTTGCCCCGGATGTAATCGGTCGAGGGGAACTTGCGCTCGGAGAGCAGGCGGAAGAAGTCACGCTCGTGCAGGAGGCCGGGGATGCGAGCGACCTCCCAGTTGGTCTGGTCGTTCAGAACGAGGCTCAGGTCTCGCAGCGCCGGGATGCCGTCGTCGGTCAGGCCGAGCTTCTCGACGCCCTCCATGAACGTATCGGAGGCACGTCCGGGGAGCAGCTCCATCTGCCGCCGGAACAGGAAATTCCACGTCTCGTGGTCACCCTGAGGATAGACGGGCGGGGCGATCTCATCCCCGATCGGCGGCTCTCCTTCGAGATCGTGGGGGATGCAGCGCGGGTCGACGTCCGCGACGCCTTCCTTCTCGTACGCGGACTTGAATTCTTCCTCGGGCGATTCTTCGGTCGGCGGGGCGTCGATCGGTTCGGACATCATCACAGAGGTCGTTTCGCGGTTCAGGCGCGCGGGGGTCGCTTCTTGTAAGGTACAAACCTCGCGGGTTCTGCCGTGTTCGCGATCGGCTCAAACGCCGGCCGAGGGCCCGCCCTCCGGGCCACGGTCGCTGGTCGGGGACCCCTCGGTCACGGTGCCCGCCTTACGTTGGGTGTATCCCCAGAACACGATACCGAGCGCGATGATCACGCCGGCCGCCAGGCTGACGATCCAACTCACGCCGTCGGTGCCGAAGAGCCTCGGGGCCACGACAGCTACGAGCATCATCATGATCAGCCCCGATACCCCGGCGGTCAGCCAGAGGGGGCCATTCGACGAAAACCAGGGAGACGCCATCGGGGTGAGAATTGGTGACTCGAGGAAGCGCATCCCGGCAGCTAAGGCTCCTGGCCGGTCAGCATGATGCCAAGTCTAAGCACGACGTACAAAAGGAGCGTAGCCGTGAGGACGAACAGGGCCATCATCAGGCCGCGCGTGGTCAACTCGCCGTAGGTAGCGAAGTCGCGGGCCGTCCACATCACGAAGTTGAAGACGGCTATCAGACTTCCGAAGATGAGCAGGAGTCGTCTGGCCTTCGGCCGAGGCATACGCGCTGCGGTTGAGGCCCTTTTCGACGGGCCATCGGCGAGCATGTTTCTGGGGGATGGCTATCGGAGCGCGTCCTCGAGCGAGGTCGCCGCGTCCGTCGACTCGTCGCGATACTTCACGATTGCGGGGGCGCTCAGGGCCAGTCCGTGCTCACGTGCAAAGTCGCTGTCCACGGATCGAACGCCGGGCACCACGACGGCACCTTCGGGAATCTCCAGCGCTGAGCCGCGCTCGGAGCGAATGACGCGCTCGTTGACGAGGTCGTACACCCGTGTGGAGGCCGTCAGAATGACCCCCGCCGCCAGGACTGCGCCCTTCCTCACCAGGCACCCCTCGTAAATCCCGCAACCTCCGCCCACGAAGACGTCGTCCTCGATCACGACGGGCACGGCACCGACCGGTTCGAGCACACCCCCCACCTGCGCTGCCGCGGAGAGGTGCACGCGCTTGCCGATCTGGGCACACGATCCCACGAGCGCGTGCGAGTCCACCATGGTGCCCTCGTCCACGTAGGCACCTACATTGATGTACATCGGCGGCATACAGACGACGCCTGGTGCGACGTAGGCGCCGCGCCTGATGGTAGAACCTCCCGGCACGATCCGCACTCCGTCTTCCTGGCGCATCTGGCGGGCGGGGAAGGTGTTCTTGTCGAAGAAGGAGAACGCGCCATGCGAGAAATCGGCGATAGTCCCGATTCGGAAGCCGAGCAGGATGGCCCGCTTGACCCAGTCGTTGGCCTTCCACGTCCCGTCATCCTGTCGTGAGGCCGAGCGCACTGTCCCCGACTCCAGCATTTCGAGGAAGGCGTCGAACGTCTCGCGAATCGACGCATCATCGTGTCGCGATTGATCCTCGACGATGCTTAGAATCTGAGAACGAATGTAGTCGGGCATGGCGGTCTATCAAATCGGGTGGGGAGTGGGTGAGGTCGTGGAGTCAGTCGATCCACCGCCCATAGGCCTCCATGACGCGGCGATGGTTGTCCTCCGACATCGCGACGAGTGGGAGGCGCAGGCTGGGCTCGATGAGACCCATCGCCGCCATGACGGCCTTGATCGGTCCCGGGTTGGACTCGAAGAAGGATGCCCGGATAGCGGGAAGCAGGCTGAAGTGCTGCTCGCGCGCAGCCTCCCAACGACCATTCAAGGCGTTGCGCACCATCTCTGAGATCTGCTTCGGCAGCGCGTTGGCGGCCACGCTCACGACGCCGTCGGCACCCAACGCCATCATGGGGAAGGTGAGGTCGTCATCCCCCGAATAGACACCGAAGCCCTCCGATCGGTTCATGAGCAGGTCCATGATCTGCGACATGTTCGCCGAGGCCTCCTTCACGCCGAAGACGGCGGGCACCTCATCGGCAATGTGCAGCGACGTTTCAGCGGTGATGTTTGCTCCGGTGCGGCCTGGCACGTTGTAGAGCAGGATCGGCAGGTTGGCTGCATCGGCGATCGCGGAGACGTGCGCGAGCAGACCGGCGTCGGTGGGCTTGTTATAGTACGGCCCAACGACCAGCAGAGCGTCGGCGCCGGCCTGCTGCGCCTCGCGCGAGAAAGTGACACTCTGCGCTGTGTTGTTCGTGCCTGTCCCGACCACGATGGGCACCCGCGCCGCCGTCTGTTCGATCGCGACATCCAGGATGCGACGGCGCTCGTCGAGGGTGACGGTGGGGTTCTCGCCCGTCGTTCCCAGCACGACCAGGGCGTCGACGCCACCGTCGATCTGAAAGTCGATCACGCGCCGAAGCGCGTCCTCATCGAGGCGATCATCGTCGGTGAACGGGGTGACCAGCGCGGGGGCCGTCCCGCGGAAAAGGAGGTCAGGCATGGCGGAAGGGTGACAGAGTGGGGTTGCGGGTGACGATGGTAGAGCGCAGAGCCGCACATCGTTCCGCCACTGCGATGC
>JBJHBB010000380.1:0-3358 GCA_050485265.1 Rhodothermales bacterium
CATCAACAACCACGGTCACTGTGTTGGTGCCGTCGTCGCCTGCCTCGGCCTCGCCGTCTGCCAGTTCAACGCTGTACGAGCAGGTCCAGGTCTCCCCGGGGTCGATGTCCTTGGGAAGGTCGCCCGGATCGAAGGGCGCACCATCTCCGTCTACGCATTCCAGATCAATGCTGGTATATCCGGACAGACCGAGATCATCCACGATCGAGGTGACGGACTTCGTTTCCGCCGGATCGGAGATGTTGGTGATGAAGACATTGCCGTAGATCACGAAGTCGCGATCGTTGTAGCCTTCGTACGTGACGTCGATCGTCCAGGTCGCCTTCTCGTCACCAGAACCGTCGGTGAACAGCCAGATCTTGGCGTAGCCGTCCAGCATGAACTCGTTCTCGGTGTCCACGCTCTTCTCGATGTCCCAATCGTGGACGCGTTCGAACTCGGTGTCGGCGGTCTTGGTGACGGCTAGCGTTGCCCCATCCTCATCGAGACAGTGGCTGAGGACCAACATTACCATCGAAGCGTTACCGTCGAAGGTGATGTATGGGGTTGACCCTACCGCGGTGTCGATCTTGTCACTGTAGAAATGCCACGCGGCGTTGCCCGGAATGTTGTCTCCATTCGGGCGCTCCATGGCCTCGCCGTCGTCGAGGTTGGAATAGAACAACGGCACCGATTGGATACCGCCCGCGGGCGCCGCGATCCAGTGGTAACCAGAGTCGCAGCCATCGATGTGTTCGCTGCCTTGGCCTTGCCAGTAAACGGTCTGCGAGCCGCCGGTGGCGGATGACGGACCGGTGCGGGTGAACAGATCTGGTCCGTCAGGGCTGACGGAATCGCAGCCCGCGACTAGTAGCGCTGCCGCAATCAGCGCGAATAAGTATCGTTGCATGGTGATTGGAGGAAGTTGGAGCCCAGTCTTCCGGCCCCGAGGTGAATGGACATAGCACGCAGCGAAGTCAATTCTCGCTGGCGTAGAGTGCTCTGCAGAAGTCCGCAAAACTCACAGTCAAATAATCGAGGGCCTCTATTGACGCGTTCGACGCGTCCTGCCTCACTACTTCCCCGCACACCACTCAATAGAACTGCTCCGATGTAAATGCCTGCTCCCCCGGATCTCCGCACGCATCCTGGGCCATTATAGGGGGTTGAGGTGAAGATTCGTTGCCAGAATGGAGCGGTGAACGTGAGCATTTGGCGCATGTACGACGTGACACGCGTCACGGTTAGCGCCACCATCTAGCGCCTGTGCAACCCACAGAGCGGTGAAGTGTAGCTTGCTCCTATTCGAGCTTGCGCCCGCATGAACCCCACCGAGGCCGCACAGACCGCGCTGGACCGGTTGCACAACATCACGGGCCTCTCCGAGGCCGCGTTGCGGAACGTGCTACTGACGATCGCGGTGATCGTGATCCTGAGCGTGATCCGCGCACTCGTCGTGCGCCTGATCCATCGCCGGGTGACCGACGTGCGGGCGCAGTATTCCTGGCGCAAAGCCGTCAGCTATTCGACCGTCCTTCTGGGATTCCTTCTGGTGGGTCGGATATGGCTGGAGGAGTTTGGCGCGCTGGCCACGTTCCTCGGCCTGCTGTCCGCCGGTATCGCGATTGCGCTCAGGGACCTACTCGTGGACATGGCCGGCTGGCTGTTCATCGTCTGGCGGCGCCCTTTCGGCCCTGGGGACCGCATCAGCGTTGTCGGCCACGCCGGCGACGTGATCGACCAGCGGCTGTTCCAGTTCACCCTGCTCGAGACGGGTACGGCCACCGGCGCAGGTCAGTCGACGGGGCGCATCATCCATGTGCCTAATGGGAAGGTCTTCACGGAGGCCGTCATCAACTACACCCGCGGCTTCCAGTACATTTGGAACGAGATCCCGGTCGTGGTGACGTTCGAGAGCGACTGGAAGGCGGCGAAGGAGATTCTTGCCCGGATCGCTCACGACCGCGCCGAGCATCTGAGCGAGGACGCCGAGCGACGCGTGCGCCAGGCCGCCCAGGAGTACATGATCTTCTACACCAACCTTACCCCGACCGTGTACACGGATGTGGTGGACTATGGCGTTCGCCTGACCATCCGCTATCTGGTGGAGCCGAGACGACGGCGCGGGAGCGAGGAGGTAATCTGGGAGGCCATTCTCGAAGCGTTCGCCCAGCGAGACGACATCGATTTCGCCTACCGCACGGAGCGCGTCTTCTTCAATCCAACCGAGGGAAAGGAGGGGGCACGAGCCGAACCTGAGGCGGGGTTGTTTCCACGCGAGACGTCGGACTGAGGCGAGCTCGATTTTTCGAGCCTTCGCCTTACTTTCGGCGGAAACTCTCCCCCACCGCCATGTCGATCGACACCGTCGCCCCCGCGCCCACCGCGCGCACACCGGTACACCTGTGGATCGTGGGCGGCGTCTCCGCCCTCTGGAATGCCTTCGGAGCCTTCGACTATCTGATGACGAAGTTGCGTGCCGAGTTTTACATGGGCAACTTCACGGCCGAGCAACTGGACTATTTCTACAACTTCCCGGCGTGGGCTGTAGCGGCCTGGGCGGTTGGCGTGTGGTTCTCATTCGGGGGCTCGATTGCGCTGTTGCTCCGTTCGAAGTTCGCCGTGCACCTCTTCGGGCTGTCGATGATTGGTCTCGCGATCACGACGGTCTACACAAACGTTCTCACGGATGGCGCGGCAGCGATGGGCGAGGGCTCGGGGTACGCGATCATGTCGGTCGTGATCTGGGTCGTCCTCATCGCGTTGCTGGTGTATTCCATCGCCATGCGCCGGCGGGGTGTGTTGCGGTAGGAGTTGAGCCAGGCCGCGAAGGAATCGGCGCAGAGATCGCGGGATCGCGAGTGGGCGCGTGTTCGGAACCCCACTGAGCGGCCGCCGTCATCACCTGCCACCAATCCCCGCGATGCTGTGGCCAATCGCCTATCGGAGTCCCTGAGCCCTTATCTCCTCCAGCACGCAGACAATCCGGTCGATTGGTGGGAATGGAGCGACGAGGCCTTCGCCGAGGCAGAGCGCGCCGACAAGCCCGTCTTCCTATCGATTGGCTACGCGACGTGCCACTGGTGCCACGTCATGGCCCACGAGAGCTTCGAGGATGAAGACGTCGCCCGGCTGATCAACGAGCACTTCGTGGCCATCAAGCTCGACCGTGAGGAGCGGCCGGACGTTGACTCGCTCTACATGACCTTCTGCCAGGCGGTCTCCGGGCGCGGCGGCTGGCCGCTGACGGTCATCCTTACTCCGGAACGCAAGCCGTTTTATGTGGGGACGTACTTCCCTAAAACCGGCGGCGGAAATCGCCCGGGGATGATGGAACTGCTGCCGGCGATCGCCCGAGCCTGGTCGGAGGGTCGTGACC
>JBJHBB010000381.1:0-3357 GCA_050485265.1 Rhodothermales bacterium
AGGCCACGCCGCGGGCGCCATTCTCGAAGTTGATGTTTGCCCCACGGTTGAGACCCACGCGGCGGTAACCGCTGTTGAGCACGGTGTTGTTGTAGACGGCGATGTTCGTCTGGATCGTGCTCGCACCGTCGTCGGAGGGCTTGAAGGCGTTGGTGGCTGCGCCGATCACGACGTTATAGGCGATGTTGCCGACCGTGCCGCCCTTGACGTTGATGATGTCGCCGCCGTCTTCACCCATATACTCGAACGTGTTGCGGACAATGTTGAGCTTGCCCCCGACGGGCCGGAAGAAGTCATCCTTCGAGCCAAAAAACCACGAGTCTTCGATCACCACCTCGGTCTGGTCCGACAGTGTCCAGAGCCCGTAGCGGATACTGCCGGCGCGGGGCGTGCCCGGTCCGCCTTCCCCGCCGACGTACTCCATGCGCGTCCACTTTAGCACGAGGGCCTTCGCGGTCTCTGAGGCCTGAATGCCTCCCCACAGGCCAGCGAACACATTGGCCATTGGACGCTGCGCGGCAGGGACGGTCAGGTGGATCGGGTCCTGCTCCGTGCCGAGCGCGAAGAACGAGCCGTGCAGGGTGATTTCGGGACCGATGGGGCCGCCGTCACCGACGGCAATAATGGTCACCCCTGGCTCAGCTACGATTTCCTCGTTCTCGGGGATGATCAGATCACCGACGAGTTCGTACGTGCGGCCGGCACGGAGCGTGCCACGCATTTGCCCCGAGAGCTGCGTGGTGGCATCCGTAATCGTAGTGATACCGTCGCCGGGGTCAGGCACTTCGGGCGAGGCACTGTCACAGCCGGCGGCTAAGAGGCCGACTAGGAGGAATGCGGAGAGGAGTGCTAGTGAAACTGGTCGCATGATGATGTCCCCTGGGGGCGTATTGGTGACTGCAGGAAGGGGCACAGACCCCTCCGTGGGTTAAAGGGTGATCTTGATCCCCGTTAGAAACGTGCGCCCGTAAAAGTCCTCGCGAACCTTCACGCTCTCGGAGAC
The DNA here is from genome assembly GCA_050485265.1 of Rhodothermales bacterium. GTDB lineage: Bacteria > Bacteroidota > Rhodothermia > Rhodothermales > JANQRZ01 > JBJHBB01. The sequence goes on from JBJHBB010000381.1 coordinate 1,004, forward strand.
GTCCTCGTAAGGCACCTGATGCGGGTTAGCCGTGTTCGGGCGCAGGATGTCGGCTCGCAGAGGCGTGTCCAGCAGGTTGTTAACCTTCAGGTAGAGGCGCGCTTGGCCGAAGACACGCTGCTCAATCGACAGGTCCATCTGCACGAGCCCGCGCTGCCAGATGTCGTTCTCGAAGTAAGGAGAGACGCCGATGATCCGGCGGCCAGTGAACGATCCAGCGAGCTGCACGTCCGTCCCGCTCGAGCCGTTCTTATAGAGGAGGCTCACGTTGCCGATGTGGCGGGACTGCCCTTGAAGCGGCCTTGTCTGTTGCTCTTCACGCGAGGTAAGGTTGCCGGCATCATCGCGGAAGCGGAAGATCTTCGCTGTGGTGATACTCGAGTTCGTGTAGGTGTAATAGCCTCGAATGCCAAACTGCCGGAAGTAGCGCGTGAAGTCGAGCTCCAGGCCAAAGTTGGTGGCCGTTCCAAAGTTGTTCGGCTGGAGGTAAATGCGCTGCCCCTCGATCGCGAGTGCGGTTTCGATCGGGTCCACGATGCGCTTGTAAAAAAGGCCAACCATCACCTGGTCACGCATCGTAGGGTAGTGTTCGAACCTGGCGTCGACGTTGTTGGCGCGGGTCCGGCGGAGGTTGGGATTTCCCCGCTCCCAAAAGTCCTCCTCGATGATCTGATACGGCACGACCTCGAAGAAGCTGGGCCGGCTGATCGAGCCGAAGTATGCCAGCCGGTAGTTTGTCCTCTCCGAGGGCGAGTACCTCAGGTGGAGGCTCGGCAGAAAGTCTGTATAGGCAATGTTTCCGACTCTCCCCTCAACAGTCTCTGGTGCGTTCGTTTCCCAGTCGAACCGGGTGTGCTCCACACGAGCGCCGGTCAGCACCTGCAGTCGGCCGATCTGCGTGCGCATCTGGGCGTAGGCGGCCAGCACATCCTCGCCCGACACGTAGTTCAGGGGGTCTGTGGGCGTACCTCCCGGATTGAAAAGCGTCCAGGTGTGACTGTTGATATCGTTGGTCCATTCCTGCTGAGACGGGCTGGCGCGCAGGAGGTAGCTGTCGTAATGGTTCTCGCGGGATTTGAACCGCGCCATACCGCCGACGGAGAGGGTTGACGGGAAGCCGAGGTAGCGCGCATCATGGTGCAGGTTCAGGTATGCGCTCCAATCCTGATCGGTGTTGTTGGACCATCGGCGGACGAAGTCGCGATCCAGCAGGACGGGTTCTTGTACAATGGAGCCGTCGGACGCGCGTGTCGTGCCGGTGATGAGCTGCACCTCTGCCATGTCGGGGTCATCCTGCGAGGCGCGCGAGTAGACGGCCGACCAGTCTGCCCGCAGACCGGCATGCAGGGCGTGGGTGCCCTGGAGCGTGGTGTTGAGGATCCGCTGGAGGCGCTGCCGGGTTCGGAAGTGCTCGCTGATGCGGCCGGTGCCGGGGCCCTGGGCGCGTCCGATTCTGAGGTTGGTGTCAATGCGAGCGCGCGTCTCTGCATCACGTAGCTGGATGAACGCGGCGTACATGTCGAGGCGATGGCGTTGCGAAAGCGCGTAATCCAGCTTGGCGTGTAGCCCCAAACGCTCTTGATCGATCGAGAATGTGCGCTGCTGCACGGTGTCGTAGAAGGGATTGTTGTCCTCGCGATCAACGTCCATCACGAAGAACAGTCCGTCGGCGCCGCGGAAGCTGTTCTGGTAGCTGCCTGCCAGGAGGGCGCCGAGTCGACCATTCAGGAACCGGTCGCCGGCGGCAAAGCCGAGCGTGCGCGCCAGCGGCGTGTTACCGTTGCTGAGATCGATGTTCTCGTAGGGGAAGTCGCTCTCGCTGGCGCGGTAGTCGGCGCCATTCGCGGTGCGAGGGGACTGCGCGGAGACCACGCTGCCGTCGAAGCGATCAAAGCCCCGGTCACGTCCCACCCCGCTCACGCCGGTGCCGACGTTGAAGGTGAGCACGCGCCTGGAGGGCGCGGACTTCATCTTCATGTCGATCACGCCGCCGATGGCGTCGCCCTCCATCGCCGGTGTGAGCGCCTTCGTTACTTCGAGCCGGTCAAGCAGATCGGAGGGGAAAATGTCCAGCGGCACGTATCGATTGCGGACATCCGGGCTCGGAATCTTGATCCCATTGACGAGGGTGTAGTTGTAACGCTTGTCCATCCCCCGCACGATCGCGTGCTGTCCGTCACCAGAGTGACTGCGCTCGAGTGAGACGCCCGAGACGCGCTGCACCACGTTCGCGACAGTGACGTCCGGGGAAAGCTCGATGAGCGCGGAGGGAACCACGTTGAGGATTGTTTCGGACTGACGCTCGGAGGTTCGCGCGCCCTCCTCGCAGCCCAAGTCGCGCTGGGCCGTAACGT
>JBJHBB010000382.1:0-3354 GCA_050485265.1 Rhodothermales bacterium
CCTGACCTTCGGCGTGCACCGGGTCGTTGCCAAGGCCCTGTCCGGTGTAGTTGGTCACCTGGAAGTTGCCTGAGGCCTCGTCGAATCCAACGTGATGCAGGATGTCATGCATCAGGTTGTTCCAGTAGAACAGGTTGGTGACCGAGGCGAGGCGATACGCCGCCGGCTGCTGCGAGTAGTCGACCGGGAAGTCGAAGAGGAGCGCAGCACCACCATCAGGTACCGCATCCGGACCGTTGGGCTGATTCTGGTTGCCAGGGTCCGCGTACGCGAACACATTGTTGCCACGAGTCGTCGTATAACTCGGCGCAGGCGTACCGTCCACATCGTGCCATCCATAGGGCGAGGCGTACGGATCGGCGGGATTCACAACCAGCGTTCTGCCGGTCGTGTGGTTTGGGCTCTCGGCAGGCTCGGCGTACACGCGATAGGCGCCACCCATGAATGCACCCGAGGAGGTGCTACGATTGACAGGCGCAAATGACATTGGCGCGTCGATCAACTCCCGTTCGAGCACGGGCGACGAAAGCTCACGAACGAAGCCCACGCGCTCTCCCTCCGCATTTCCCCAGTGGTCGTGCACGACCAGGTCGTCCTGACCCACGACCTCGCCGGTCATGGCATCGACGCGGATGCTCCAGAAATGTGGATCCTCCGGCTCGTAAAACCAGACGTCCCAGACAAGGCGAATGTCGTGCTCGGTGGGCTCGTACATCAGCCGCGCTTCGATCGGTTCGCGCGCGATTCCCCCCTCGCTGAGCAGGGTCTCCTGCATCGAGCCGCGAGCGGCCTCGAGTACCTCGAAGGGCTCGGTTGGTGTGAAGCCAAGATGCGACGCTGCCACGCTAGCTGCCGCTGCCGCGTCCATCGCCGGTCCCATTGCCTGCACATCAGCGGCTTCGGCAAGGAATGAGCCGGCAGCATGGAGCACGCTCCGGTCTGCGCGCAGGGTGACGGTGATGTCTCCCCCTCTGATGAGTGGCACTCCTCCGATAGCCTGGCGGAGGTAGACGTGCGTGAGGCCCGTCGAGGGGCTGGTGTACGCGGAGGTCACCACTGCCGTAGCAGCAGCGCCGGATGGTGCAGCAAATCGGTCGGCATTCGCCTCGACGTATTGCCGCGCGTCGGCGACGAAGGCGTCCTGTGCGAGTGCGTTGGGGGCGAAAATGGCCGTCACGGCGGCCAGTACTAGCAAGCGATACATCGGAACCGGGTTGGTGGGCGCGAGGCGCAAACTCCCAGTATACCGATGAAAATTGGTTGATCTCGACAATCGTCGGATCAGACCGCCTACTCGCTACCCGGCGCAGGTCCAAACGACGGAGGCTCCGGCAAATCAATCTCATCGGGCACGGTGCCCGCGCCATCACCCTCATTGACTTCTTCGACCTCCTCTAATGCAGCCGCAACCGCCACCCCCTCCTGCCGGCGCTCCAGGACGACGAGCGATGCGAACTGGTCTGGTACTGCACCGCCCATCGGTGCGAGCGTCACGACTCGCCAGCCCGAGGTAAGCAGGCGATTGAGCTCGTCAAGGCCCGCTGTCTCCCCAGGCCTCTTGGTAACGATGATCGCCTTCTGGAGGTCTCGCATGGTTGTGCCGTGTGAGATCGACGAATCGAACGTACTGGACGCGGGGATGGTTCAAAACACGCGGAGGCGAAGCCGGTAGAGGAGGGGTACCTTGAAACGAACCGCTAAGCTCAATGGCGCAGACGTTGACATCTAAGCAGAGAGCGCAGCTGCGAGGGCTGGCGCATCCGCTGAAGGCAACCGTCCAGGTCGGCAAGGAGGGCGTCACGCTCGCGCTACTCGAGAGTATTCGACAGGCGCTCGCCAATCGCGAACTACTGAAAGTCAAGGTTCTCGAGTCTGCCGGACTCGATGTGCGAACAGCGGCAGCTCAAATCCAGGAGGCTATCCCCTCGGTCCAGACCGTGCAGACGATGGGCCGCATCGCGACGCTCTATCGTCCGGACCCCGACGATCCCAAGATCAAGCTATCCTAGCCGCGCTCGAGGCGGCGCTGCAGGCTGGTCATCAGGCGCTCGAAGCCCGTTTCTACACCGTCTCGACGCATGACACGCTGGAAGGAACGAGCGTAGCCGTCTGCGGTGCTGGTGCCGTCGATGGTAATGTCAGTGACGCGCCAGTCACCATCGACGCGGTGCAGCGCGTAGTCGACCCGGATCTGCCGTCCCTCGTGAGCTGCGCGAGTTCGCGCGACTGCGGTTTCGCCGGAGACGTCAATGCCGTCGTACGTCACCCGCGCCCGATACAGTTCGAGATCAGATAAGGATTGGGCTCGGACGACTTCCCCAAACCGATCCACGAACGCTCGCTGCTGCGCCGAAGACAGGTCGCTCCAGAACGGGCCGAGAGCGACCCGGGACATTGCCCTGAAGTCGATGGCGTCATTCACGACCGCCCGTAAGCGCTCCCGGTCGGCAGCCGACGGCTGGCCTCTCTCGCCAACAATGGCTTTGATCTGACGATCACGCTCACGCAGCATTTGCTCAATCTGGCCGGCCTGCTGAGCGACGGCGACCTCCACGGACAGCAGCGTGACGAGGCAGAGAAGCGACAGTCTGTACAACATGTTGGTTCGTTGCGAGGAATTGTAGGGGGAAGGCGGGCGGTAGCCGCCCGGGTCATCTGCAAACGCTATATCAGTCAAACAGCGTGCCGTCGAGCACGGCCGACGAAAGCGTGCCGGTAGCCGCGTAAAGCCTGATCACGGCCAGGTTCTGGTCGCGTAACGCCTGGAGGCTCGCAAATCGCGCTTCAAGGTCGGCACGGGCTGCAGCCACCAGATCGCCGATCTCGCCCAGGCCGAGGTCGAAATTGATCTGTTCCATTCTCAGCCACTCTGCCGCGATCGAAGCAGCTTCCTGCCGCGCGGCCAGTCCAGCCTCCGCGATCCGGAGACGCCGATAGGCCTCCTCAACCTCGAAGAGTATCAGCTGCTCGGCCGCAAAGCGCTGATGGCGGACCTCGTTGAGCTGCGCTTCGGCCTGAAGCACGCGAGCGCGTGTCTGGCCGAAAGCCAGGTTCTGACGAACGCCAAGTCCAGCCCGAATGCCGCCGCCGAGGTACGGATCGACGATGTACGGATTGGGTTGATGCTCGCGTCCGACCACGTATCGACCGCTTGCCGTGGCACCGGCGAAAAGTTTGGGGAAGTAATCCGATCTCGCGACATCGACCTGTGCCGAGCGCGCCACCTCACCGGCGGCGGCCTGCCTGAGTTCGGAGCGATGGCGTGTTCCAAGCGCCTGCAGCTCCGCGAGGTCGTTCGTGTGAGGGTCGACGCGGGTAGCGACGGCTACCACTATCGGTGTACCCACGACGCCA
>JBJHBB010000383.1:0-1223 GCA_050485265.1 Rhodothermales bacterium
TTGCAACCCGTTCTAGACTACCTCACGGGCGGGTCCGAATGGGCAACTCCGGTCGTCGCAGGTGAGGCGCCAGAGGATCGGCAGGAGGCCATCCAAGCCTGGCGGTCGAATCTCGCCATGCTCGACGTCAGCATTCTGAGCACTCTAGGCGAGGGTGACGCCGATCCTGATGAGATTACGCAACTCATCGCCTCCACGCTGCGCGGCTCACTGTGGGAGCGACAACTGCAGCGGCTAGAGATGGGCCCAGCTGCTGCTTTGCGCGAGGTAGTGGCCGCCCGAACTCGGCACATGTGGAGCAACTCTACGGCCACGCAGCGTCGCGGGTGGTACCTCGCGATTTGGGATCATTCGCTTGGAGAAACCGCCGAGGTCATCACTCTGGCAGAGCGTGGCGACGGTGATGCAGTTGAAAAATGGATCGCTAACCGCACTCGTTCGCGTGTTCAGTCGATCAAGGAAGGGGTTCTGTCCACTTTTCCCAACCGAGCCGCGATACTCGACCAAGCGTTTGAAGCCCACGAGCGAGGCCACTACGCCGTCAGCATTCCGCCAATGCTGGCCCAAGCGGACGGTATCCACTTTGACCTGCTCGAACAGCACCTGTTTAGCAGGAACAGTCGTGACCGTCTGAGGAAGCGGCTTCGGAGCAGGCTGAACGGGGACGGGAGGCGACAAGTTGCCTCTATGACTTTCATCTTCCTACGCCCGCTCGTCCAACTGAATGCGCTTGACAAGTCAACACAGGCACCGAGCGATCCATTTAACCGTCACGATGTTCTACACGGACTCGATACCGGCTACGCTATCGAAATTAACTCCCTGCGAGTAATCGCGCTACTCGACTTCCTCAGATGGGTCGGAATTTACCTTGACGATTGGACAGCGTAACCCGCCTTTGCAGCAGACAGCACCCTCCTCAGCCTTGCCCCTTTCCCCCAGCAAGCGCCCGCCTCGCTTTCTCCACCCGCCGTGCTGCGTGCTGCGGCTTAGCGGCCACCTTGTTGTACGCCGCAGGCTGCTGCTCCCCGCCCAGCGTCCCGGCTCGCGCCAGCGGGGGAGGCCGCGGCGCACCTGCGGGAATGTTTCACCGCCTATGAACTTAGCAATCCTGTTGGTCCGGCGGTTCGTGGAGGCGCCAGCGGGGATTGGTGGTCGTGTTGGGGAGAGTGGGATGCCGGCGGGGTAGGCGACGATCCCGACCGGCGCACCGACGTTTGTGC
>JBJHBB010000383.1:1233-3351 GCA_050485265.1 Rhodothermales bacterium
CGTTTGTGCCGTTGCCGAAGGGGTTGGTGTAGGTAGGATGCGCCAGCGGGGAGTGAGGAAGTTTGGAAGGGCGTAGGCCGGGCAACCCGACGAAGTCCTATCGAACGTGGGACCCGCTCCGGGTCACCGGCGAGGTCACCGAGTGGCCGGGGATACCTTACGCTTGGCCCGCCAGCGGGGACGTCTCGCGAGGTGGATACAATCAAACAGCCGACGCGGAGGAGACATGGCGATCAAGCGCATGGATAACGTCGGGATCGTCGTCGAAGACCTCGACGCCGCGATCTCGTTCTTCACCGAGCTCGGCCTGGAGCTCGAAGGGCGCGCGCCGGTGGAGGGTGACTGGGCCGATGACGTCACCGGGCTGCGCGGGATGCGCGTCGAGATCGCCATGATGCGCACGCCGGACGGTCACAGTCGGCTGGAGCTGTCCCGGTTCCTCGCGCCGGCGGTGGTCGCCGATCACCGCACTGCTCCGGTGAATGCTCTCGGTTACCTGCGGGTCATGTTCGCCGTAGAGGACATCGACGATACGGTGGCCCGGCTCGGCGAACACGGCGCGGAGCTCGTGGGGAAGGTGGCTCAGTACGGAGACACGTATCGACTCTGCTACATCCGGGGGCCCGAGGGAATCCTGATCGGGCTGGCGCAGGAAATCGGGTAGGGCCGGTGCCTGAGTGTTGGGTGAGCAAGTTCAATCCGGGGCGAGGCTTAGCACTTTGCATGGCGAGAGCTCGGCCCGTTGCCATGCCAGCACAGCCAGAGAGCTCAGGCCGTGTATTCTCAACACCATACAACTTGAAAAAGTGGCCAGCGCTCCTTATGCTTGATCGTGATCGGCGCGTAACGGGCGGACCGCCAGGCAGCCGTCTGTGGTCGCAGGCCGATTCCTTCAATCCACGATTTGAAAGGAGGCGTCTCATGAAAGCGACGATGCTGCTCGCGGTAGCGTGGGTGTTTGTGTTGGCCGGTTGCGCACAGCCCGACGTCGAAGCGCAGACCCTGCCTGCTCCGGAGGTCACATCTGAACCGGACATCACGTCAAGTGCGGAGCCGATCTTTTTCCCGGTGTCAGAGCTGGAGTGGTTCGACCTCGATCCGGAGAATGCTCCGGGAGTGAAAATGGCGACGCTCTGGGGGGACCCGTCGGCTGGTGCCTTCGGTGCTTTCTGGCTCCTGCCGGCTGGATTCGATTCGCCGCTTCACACGCACACGCACCCGATGAAGGTCGTCTTCGTGTCGGGCACGTACATCCAGGAGCCGGATGGGGAGCCGGTCGTCCATCTAGAACCGGGTTCCTTCATGATGCAGGCCGGCGGCGACTACCGCCACCGAACCAGTTGTGGCCCCGACGCCGACTGCGTGTTCTTCGTCGAGAGCGCCGGAGCCTTCGACATGTTCGTTGTGGAGGACGCGCCGAGCGGGGAGACTGAAGACCAGTCATCGCTCTAGAGCCTCTGGCCTCAAGACGAGTACAGCCCCAAGATTGAGATATGGCAGGCCCGGCGACGATCTCGCCGGGCGTAGTATCGTCCGTGCCGGTGCAGGATGGCTGAAAGCCGGGGGAGCTTCTCTCCCATAAGTGGCGGATCCCTTCGAGCCACTAGCGTCGCATCATACCTTGACGCAGTCTCCTTTCCCGGCGAAAACCGGCGATCCATCCGATGCCCATTGAGGTACGCCCCGCGGAAGTGTTCGAGGACGTCCGGACGATGGTCGGGCCGAAGCGGCCGGACGCGAACGTGTGCTGGTGCCTGAGCTACCGCATCTCGTCGAAAGAGAACGTGACGCTGGAGGGACCGGCGCGCGGGGAGAAGGTCGCCGCGCTCATGGAGGCGGGGCCCATCGGCGTGCTGGCGTACGACGGGGATGAGGTCGTCGGCTGGGCGGCCGTGGCGCCGCGCGTGGACACGGCGTTCGCGCGGAGCCGCGTGATCCCGCACGTGGACGACCGGGCGGTGTGGTCGGTGTGGTGCATCCGCGTGCGGCCGGGCCACCGGGGCGAGGGGATCTCGCACGCCCTGCTGGCGGGCGCCGTGGACTACGCACGCTCCCAGGGGGCGCCCGCGATCGAGGGGTACCCGGTCGACAACCGCGGCGAGAAGGTGGACCTCACGA
>JBJHBB010000384.1:0-1744 GCA_050485265.1 Rhodothermales bacterium
CTGTACGTCCGACGCTGGCCTCGGATTTCCGCCTCGTCGCGGACGCCCCCAAGACTCATCCGAACGAATTCGCGGTTGATCGCCCGAGCGATGCTCTTGCCGAGGCTCGTCTTGCCGACCCCGGGCGGACCGTGGAAGCACAGGATGGGCGCCTTCATGTCGCCCTTGAGCTTCAGAACCGCCAAGTATTCAAGGATGCGCTTCTTGACGTCTTCCAGCCCGAAGTGGTCTTCATCCAGGACCTGACGCGCGTTCGGGATGTCGAGGTCGTCCTCCGACGTCTTCTTCCAGGGGAGATCAAGTATGGTCTCCACGTAGTTACGGGTGACGCCGTACTCAGGGCTGGCAGGATTGGTGCGAACGAGCTTCGATAGCTCCTTGTCGACCGCCTCGCGGACGTTCTCGGGGATCTCCTCCGACCGCTCCTCGAGCTTCGCTCGCAGCTCCTCGGTGTCGGCCATGCCGCCCTCGCTCTCGCCGAGCTCCTCCTGAATGGCCTTCATCTGTTGACGCAGCAGGAACTCGCGCTGCTGCTGATCGACATCCGTCTTCACCTTGGAGCGGATCTCCTCGGAGATCTGCAGGACCTGCAGCTCCTGCTCGAGATACTTCAGGACCAGCTCAGCGCGCTCCAGGATGGGCCCCGTCTCGAGCAACTCCTGCTTCTTGGGGACGTCGATCTGAAGGTTCGACGCGATGAAGTGGATCAAGAAGCTCGCGCTCTCGATGTTCTGGATCGCGTAGGCCGCCTCGCTCGGGAGGTTGGGGGCCATGTGCACGATCTGGACGGCCAACTCCTTGATGGAGCGCACGCGGGCGTCCAGTTCAACGTCCGTGTCAGCCGGACGCTCTTCCTCGATCGCGTGCACGCTGGCACGCATGTAGGGGTCGGTCTGGGTGATGGAGTCTATTCCGAAGCGACGCTTTCCCTGGATGACGATGCTCACGGAGCCGTCGGGCATCTTGATGAGCTTGAGAATGGTCGCCGCCGTGCCGACGTTGTAAAGGTCGTTCGGGCTCGGATTCTCGATCTCGGCGTCTCGCTGGGACACCACGCCGATGAGACGATCGCCGCCGTAGGCGTCCTTCACGAGTTTCAGCGACGCATCTCTTCCGACGGTGATCGGTAGCACGACGCCCGGAAATAGAACCGTGTTGCGAAGAGCGAGCACCGGTAGCGACTCAGGAAGGCTCGCCTCCTGCATCTTCTGCTCCTCGTCGGGAGTCAGCAGGGGAATACTACTAGCCTCGGACGCGTCAGGGTCGTCGTCGTCAAACAGATGCGAAAGCGGATCCACATTCATGGCGGGAAGTGTCGAGGCGGGGCCGGCTACCGGCGCAGTCGAGGATGGGCATTGGGAAGGAAAACCGTGCCAACCGGAGCTACTGACAGATTGGCGCTAACGATGCAGACTCCGTTCATGCTGGTAATACACGCCGGATGGTCGCTACCAAGTCATCGATTTGAAAGGGCTTACGAACTACTGCGTCCGCGTGTTCGCTCTGGTCCTCGGCATCGGTGTGTCCGGTCAGCAGCACGATCGGAAGGGTCGGGTGATCGCCGCGGAGCCTGCGTGCGAGCTCCCGCCCACTCATCTCCGGCATGCCTAGATCCGTCACTACCATATCGAACGACTGATCCGACACGAAGCGAAGGGCCTCGAGCCCTCCGGATGCTTCCTTGACCTCAAACCCTTTGAGTCGTAGTAGCTTGGCGGTGACGCTACGGACCATCGGTTCGTCG
>JBJHBB010000384.1:1754-3349 GCA_050485265.1 Rhodothermales bacterium
ACCACCAGCAGGCGCTCGAGACCGGCAGCTTGGATCGCCTTCGGTTTGGGCGGAGGTGGCAAGCGCGAGGGCTCCACGTCAGCAAGTGCCATCGGAGGGAAGCGGAGCGTGAAGACCGTCCCGCGACCAAGTTGGGAACGGACGCTGATCTGCCCGTCGTGCTCCTCCACGATCCCGTACGTCACAGTGAGGCCCATCCCCGTTCCATCCTCGCCCTTGGTGGTGAACAGCGGCTCGAAGATGCGCTCCCGGACGTTGTCAGGCATTCCACTGCCAGTGTCCTCGACCTCGGCGTATACGGACTCATCGTCACCGAAGACCCGCAGCGTGAGCTCGCCACCGTCCGGCATAGCCTGTACGGCGTTCAGAATCAGGTTTACGAGGACCTCCCTGACCTCGGCTTCCGAGCCCCGGATCATGGGCACGGATTCGATCTCCTTCCGAAGTTCGATCGAGATGCCCAGGCGGCGCGGCTCGTTGTGCCAGTACGGCCGTGTCAGAGAGGCAACCTCGTCCATCACCGATGCCATGTCGACGGGCTCGAAGCGCTCCTGCTTCTCGTGCCGGATGTATCGCTGAATCTTGCGAACGAGTGCCGCCCCGTCCTTGGCCGCTCGCTCGGCAGAAGACAGGTTCTCCTGCGCCTGGGAGTTGGCCGGGAGCTGGTCGCGCAGAAGCTCGATGTGGCCGAGGATGCTCGTGAGAAGGTTGTTGAAGTCATGCGCGACGCCCATCGTCATCTGCCCGACCATCTCCATCCGGCGCCGCTTTGTCTGGTCCTGGGTCCAGCTCGCCGGTTCCTGCAGGCGCTCGCCAGTAATCATCACCGGAAGTCGACCGACGGGTCGAGCGGGCAGGCGCACCGGAAGGAAATGGAGCAGGATGGGCACAGGCCGGTCGCGATCGGGAGGGGAGACCAGAAAGGCCTGATTGGACACCAGGCTACCGGCAGCAGCCTCCGTGACGTATTCGAGTGCGAACCGGCGGTCCTCCGCGTCGAGGTGGGCCCAGAGATCTCCCTTGCCGAAGGCTTTCTCCCATTCCGCATTCGCTCCGATCAGTTCGCCATGCCCGGTGACGGTGGCCACCATGAGCCCGGGAGCCAGCATGGGGACTACGTTCGGTGCTCCGGCCTCGATCGCCGAGCATGGGTCGTCGGAGTGGAGGGTGTCTTCAGACACGTTGCCGCAGGTGGGTGTGCGATCAGGATAGACGCGATTCCGCGAATGAGCAAGCACGCCTTGCCAGGTTAATGTGCGACGAATCCTTGGCCGGCGCTACCCTTCACCGCAATACGCTACTAGGCGCGGCCTACCTTCACGATCCCCGCTCTCCAGACCTCATATTGCCGCCCCTCCATGTGGAGTGACTCCATTCTTGACACCGTCGGCAACACGCCGCTGGTTCGGCTGAACGCGATCCCGGGCGACCTGCCGTGCACCGTCCTGGCGAAGGTCGAGTTCTTCAATCCTGGCGGAAGTGTGAAGGACCGGATCGGTCTCGCAATGATCGAGCATGCGGAGCGGAGCGGTCAGCTCAAGCCGGGGGGGACGATCATCGAAGGCACAAGCGGCAACACGGGCGCCGGGCTGGCC
>JBJHBB010000385.1:0-3341 GCA_050485265.1 Rhodothermales bacterium
GTGTTCTTCTGGATCCGCACCTTGACGGTCGGAGTTTCCACGCGCGTGCTACCCGCGCGCTGCATCTGGAACATGAGGTAGCGCTTCAGCCACTCGGCCTGACGTTCGTAGCCCCGTGCCAACGCGGCGATTCGATCGGCTTCCGCAGCGGCGGCCTTCGCGCTGGCTGTCAGGTTCAGGACCACGAGCGCGACTCGGCGCACCTTCTCCGTCAGGTTGCCCTCGAGGCGCTCCAGCAGCTCGGCGAGGTCCGGCGGCAACTCACCTCCGGCCGCGACGACCCGCTCCTCGTTCTCGGCGATCCAGTCGAGGACCTGCTCCAACTCGTCCACGTACTCGTGGAGCTTCAGCATGGGCGAGCTCATCGAACCACCGCTCCCGCCGTGGCGCCGTTCCCGGAAGCCGTCGGCATCCTGTACTCCTCCCGCCGCCGGCCCGCCCCGCGAAACGCCGCGAGGGTGACGTAGCGGAACGAGCCGTCGCCTTCCTCCACGATCTCGGGCGGATCGGTGTTCTTGGCGCCGCGGCTGTACTTCACGGCGGCGGCGAGCTTCATGCGCTGATTCGGCTGCAGCTCGCGTCGGGTGTAGAAGTGGCCGGCATACCACACGCCCTCGCGCTCTTCACCGTCCACGGTGCACGTGCCGCGGCGGCCGCCGATCAGGTGCCAGTCGAAATCGGGCTCGTTGGCGAGGGGGAAGCGGAAACCGCCCGGGGGCACTTCGCCGCTGCGCCAGCCCATGCGACCGTACTCCCGCAGGGTGCGGAGCACCGCCTGGCGGACCTGGCTGGGGATTTCGCCGCTCACCGGGACGAAGACCTCCGCTCCCAGGTCGTTGAAGAATCGAACCGTGGCCATGAGGGATCTCCGTGACGGGCTCCCACCTCGCGTCCGGACGGTCCGGCCGTGGCTCGGGAGCAGGGTTTCGCCGTGCAACCGCACGATCGCCCGCTCCTCTTCTCATTCTCTCGCCCGAGGCTCTGCGATACGTCGAGGCCCCAGAGCCATCGTTGAGGGGGCGCGCCCCGCGGCCGTCGGCTTGACCGATTCGGCCATGGCCTTGCCCCGGGCACCTCCACGATGTTCGTGTCGGGCCACCGGAATCGTGGCGACTCGGCGCCTCCGTCGCCTACCGGCTTCCGGTGATGTGGGAGGTAGTGGTGATGTGGGAGGTAGTGATGAACCGGACCGAGTGGCTGACGCGCCTGGAAGAGCTTCTCCCGATGGACGGCACGTTCGCGGCGTTCTCCGTGAACTGGGACGTCCTCGGGGTCGTGGGGATTTACGCCTTCGCTGCCGGCTGGCTCATGTACCGGTGGAGCGCGCATCGCCGGCGGCCGGGCGGCTCTCGTCCGTTCGGTGGTGGGATGTGGGTCGTGGGTCTCTTCGTCCGTCTCCTCGTCTCGGCGGCGTTCCTGGCGTTCGGGATCCTCCTCGCTCTTGCCCGGGCCGAAGGTCGATCGGCCTACTTCTACAGCCGTCATCTCTGACGGCACAACCTGCTCGCCACCGCCAGGTGTTGAACGAGCACTGGCCGGGCGTGGAGGTCGACGCTTACACCACGCTCACGCGGCCACGGCTGGGAAGCTTGGCCCCGACTCCAGGATTCCCGCCTCCAGAAAGCTGGCGTAGCGAGGGTCGTCGCCCAGGATCACGTGGTCCACGACCTGGATGCCGATTAACTCCCCGGCCGCCACCAACTGCCGGGTTACGGCCCGATCTTCCGCGGAAGGCGTCGGATCCCCACTGGGATGGTTGTGGGCGAGAAGAACGGCGGAGGCGTTGGCCAGAATCGCCGGCTTGAAGACCTCGCGCGGGTGGATCAGGGAAGCGTCCAACGTGCCGATGGTCACGGTGTGGATGCCGATGATCTGGTGGTGGGTGTCGAGAAGGAGCACGACGAAGTGCTCGCGGTCGGCTCCGTCGAGATACTCGTGTAGCAGGTTCGCGGCGGTGATCGGAGAGACGACCTTCTTGCGTTCGACCGCCTGGCTGCCATCGCGGACGAGTTTGACCCGGTAGATGGGGATGCGGTACATGGGGGACCTCCCGCGCGTGGATTCTCGTCGCAGGATCGTTCCTGCACCCCATCTCTTCTCCCTACCCGCTACGGAATGACCTGGGGAAGCTCCATGGCTCGTATGTATCCGCCGCTATTCGGCTCGTACAGGTGAAGGTCCGCCTGAAGCGCGGTCAGATGGTGCCCCAGGAGGGCGACATATGCTGCCGGAGCCGCCGTCACGATATGGATTCGTGTGGACCGCAGATCAACGTAGGCGCCTCGAATGCGGTCTGCGGTAGCACGCGCCAGACGACTGATTTCCTCGGGGCTGAGATCGGCCCTCTCGACTCTCGCGAGGCTCAGGCGTCCAACTGCCGGCTGGGAAAGCTCGGCCGCGAGCCTGTCGGCTCGGGCCATCACGTCGTGCCCGATGAGGTCGATGTCGACGATCAAGTCATCGCCGTTGGAGATGTGGTCGAGGCCACCGGTCAGGCCCTCCATCGACCCTTCTGCTACGGGCTTCGACTCGCCGTGACGACCAAGGAAGATGGGCTTCCACCGAGTCGCTTGATGAAAGGTCCGACCCACAGCCAGAGCAGCCGAAAGGTGGCACGCCAGCTCGATCCGGATCTCGCCCCCGCCAGAGGCAGAGGCCAGTAGATCGGCAACGGACTGGAGCGCAGCCCTGAAACGCGCCCAGTCTGCCGGGTCACCGGATCGACGCTCACCCCCGAAGAGCCGCGTACCGTCGATCGTGAAACGGTGCGCAGCCGGAGCCGTACCGCGAGTGACGACGGACAGCTCGATGGGAGCAGCTGGCGACTCCTGCTGAAGGAGGGCCCGTAGAGCGCCATCAGCGACACGCGCGGCCTCGGCCTGAGCGATGTGGCCGCTCTCTTGATCCAGCCAGGTGCCCCAGAAGCTATCGATCTGCTCCCCTGTCAGCCGGCGGACGGTTTCACTGGCGGTTGACCGGTCGCCGAGGCCATGCGAAAGCAAAATCAGGAGCGGCTTCGCGCTCCCTCCTGTTCCGAGGTTCCTCCGGCGGCGTTGAAGCGCGGGGATCAACTCGCCTTCCAGAGCTGGCCGGGGCGAGTCAGGCGTTCGATCGAGGTACAGGCTCCGTGGAGTCAGGTAGGCCAGGAAGACGTCACATGTCTCTACGCCCGACGCCATATTGGATGGAATCCGGCTTCCAGCCGTGAAGCTGTGACGATCGTGGATCACCTCGAAGCATCTGAGCGCCAACTCGTCGTGGAGTAGTTCAGCGGCAGCGGCATCGTCCCACGAGTAGCTGATCATCGCGATCGGGGATCTCATCGGGCTCTCCTCTAACTC
>JBJHBB010000386.1:0-671 GCA_050485265.1 Rhodothermales bacterium
GATGTCACCCATGTCGGCGCCGAGCTCAATCGCCGCCCCCATCGCCGTCTCGCCAGCGTGGGGAAGGCTCTCAATGCGGTCGCCGAAACCGTAGAGCTCTACGGGGCTGAGACGTGCCCCTCCCAGAAACGCCTCCAGATCCAGGCGCAGCACGCCGGACCGCAAACCGGCGCCACCCAGAGCGGAAGGGAAGCTCCAGTCGTGTGACTGATGCCATCCAGCCTGTCCTCTTAGATCGACTCCTCCGATCCGAAAAGAGTCGCTCACGGCGAGGTGAATCTCGAGAGGCAGTGCTCCCGGCGGCAGCCCCTCGCCACCCATCACGCGGCCGGCCAGCACGTCGGCCCGCATCGCCACGGAGTGGCCGCTCGCTTCCAGACGTTGCACGACGGCGACACCAAACCGATCAGCCTTGGACTGGATCATCTGGGGAGATTCGTACCGCAACGTGGAGGCCGTCCAGGAGGCGCTCACTTCCGTCGCCTCGATCCCGGGTATTAGCGCAGCGCTGACTTCGAGTGCGAGGTCGTTGTTGATCAACTCGCGTTGCGCGAACGGCTCGACCACTGGGGCGGTGGCAAGGCGCCGCAGGCGGTCGTCAACGCGTTGATCCAGGGCAGTGAGCACGACTACGTCGTCGGCGAGCGCCTCGCGGCCACGATGTTCGGACC
>JBJHBB010000386.1:681-3337 GCA_050485265.1 Rhodothermales bacterium
CCTCCCCACGCCCCTTCCGTGCGCCGATGGTGGCGCTGCGTAACCCCGAGCGTCCAGCCGGGCAGCAGGAGTCGGGCACGGCCTTCAACGTTCCAGCCGTCGACCTCTGAGTTCTCAAAGACACCGCGCGATCGGTGCCCGCCCACATGGAGATGGAACGCCAGCCGGGCGGCATCGCCTCCAACCCGCTGCACGAATCCGGGGCGTCGCGTCTGCGCGTGCGTCACGCCGATTACCTGGTGACCTAACGGTCCCGTTCGGTATCGGAGCTCGGTGATGGGCACCTCGGCGGCGAAAGCACGGCGATGCGCGACGATCCCAGCCGTCGCTCCGTGAACCAGGCGTTCGGCGACGAGCGGTGCGAGCAGGTCCTCGGGCAGGCGCTCCAGCGCCGCCCTCCCGGTGATGATGTCATCATCCGGACGACCATCGAGTCGGACCGCTAGCCGACGTGGGGAGGTTAGCCCGAAGCGTAGACCGACCGGTGCGAAGGCCGTCCCCAGCGAATAGGTGAACACCCCCGGGATCACCTCATATAGGTCCTCCGGTGCGATCGTGGTGCTTCTGGCGGGCGTGCCCGTCACCTGGCCGCGAGCGGGAGGCGGCATGTCTGCAACGAGCGGTGCCCGCGGTCGCGCAACTGGCTCGGCTACAGCAAGCGTATCGACGGCGACGAGCGTGTCGACGATAGCCGGCGGCGTGCGTAGCGTATCGTTCTGGGCGACGGCCGGAGTCGCTGCCAACACCAGCGCGGCGAGGAGTGCGACGTTACGCACTCTCGGGAAATAGCCCGAACAGCCTGCTCTCGACCTGACTGACGATCTGGAACTGGTCACCATCAGAGTTCACGAAGTCCAGGTCGTCGGTGTCGATGATGAGTTTGGGGCCTAGCGAGTAGTCGAGGACCCACTTCTCGTAGTGCCTGTTGAGGCGCTCGAGGTAGTCGATCCGGATGTTAGTCTCGAAGTCACGGCCACGAGCCTGTATCTGGCGCACAAGGGTCGGAACGGACGCCCGAAGGTACACGAGCAGATCGGGTGGACGCAGGTAGCTCGTCATCAGCGCGAAGAGCGCCTGATAGTTCTCGAAGTCGCGCTCGTCCATCAAGCCCATCTCGGCCAGGTTGCGTGCAAAGATCTCCGCGTCCTCGTAGATGGAGCGATCCTGCACGACGGACGTCGGCGCGTCCTCGATGGCCCGCTGGTGGGCAAACCGGCTCGACAGGAAGAAGACCTGGAGGTTGAAGCTCCAGCGACGCATGTCGTCGTAAAAGTCCGCCAGGTAGGGATTGTCGTCGACACGCTCGAATACGGCCTCCCACTTGAAGTAGTCGGCCAGAATGCGGGTCAGCGAGCTTTTCCCTGCACCGATGTTGCCGGCGACGGCAACGTATTTCCTCCCGGGTGAGTCAGAGCCTGCGGCGGTCGTTGCCCCCATCGGTGCTATCGATCCAGGTCGGAAAGGGTGCGATCGGCGCGCTAGCTGCGCACGAAGGTGTACGTGCGGAGGTCCTCGACGGTGAAGCTGACCCGATCGACGCGCATGGACCCAACTGCCGCCATGCGCCTGCCGGGAAGCAACTGGTAGACCAGCTCGTCCGGGCCCTCGATCGTTTCCGGAGCCGGCTCGCGGTTGGCCACGAGCATCTTATCACCAAACCGTAGAGAGAAACCGGTGAGCGAGTAAAGCCCCTCGGCAATCACATCGTCAGCAGGGCTGTGAGCGTGTGCATCACCGTCGCAGATCGAGCGCGACGAAAGACGCAAGCGGTACGTCCCATCCTCGCGCAGGTCGAGATCGCCGCCGGTGACTTCGATGACACATCCCCCATCCATTCCAGTCGCCACGGGAAGGCTGCGGCGGTCGAGCGAAACGAGCTCGAAGAGCCCGCCGGCCTCCGCACTCCCGCGGGCGACGTCTTCATAGCTGACGTTGAGCGCTGGGCCGGTCACGTGCTGGCTGTCCGTAGGTCCGCAGGCCGCAAGCAGCAGAGCAACGGCAGGGAGAACGAGGATTCTCGAGGAGAGCATCGACCTGTTGTTGGTGTAGAGGGGAAGGATAAAATCGCGGAGCGTTGAGGACACGCGAAACCGACACCCTACTTACCGGAATCTGCGAGGTAGGAGAGGTTCTCCTCCGAGAAGGGGACCATCTGCGGCGAGAAGTCCTCTACGAAGTCCGCCGCATTGCACGTATTGCCCTCGATCAGCATCTGGAATTGCGCCGGCGAGATGGGCATCAGGCCGACCGCACCCGCCGTGTTGACCATCATTCGAGAAATGGAAAGCGGGAAGTGAGTCTTTGGCTTCGGCTTTCCGCCCATGGCTCGTGCGATGATGTCCAGCGTCTCGTCGAAGGAGACGACGGTGGGGCCGGCCAGACAGTACTCGCGTACCGTCCCTGCCTCGATGTCCATGTCAACTGCTTTGGTAAAGGCCTGGGTAACGTCGCCGATGTGGACCGGCTGAAGTTTGTACTTACCGTCACCCAGGACCGGCAGGATGGGGAAGGGGCGCACCAGCGTGTCGGCCAGTCGGGAAGCAAACTCGGGCCGATCTTCCCCGGGATCGCCGAATATGATCGAGGGCCTGAAGATGACCGCGGACTCGAAGCCCGCCTCGCGCACGATCTCCTCGGCCTGCCACTTGGTGTACTG
>JBJHBB010000387.1:0-3335 GCA_050485265.1 Rhodothermales bacterium
AGGTAGTGCAACGTGTTCAGCGCCTCGGTCACGCCCTTGCCGCGGACCTGATCGGCGACGATGCGCATCTTGCGCGGCGAGGAGCGGATAAATCGGAGGCGAGCTCGTGCTTCCATCATGGTGCAGATTCGGTGGGCGGCCGTAGGCAGGTCCTATCGGCGGCGCTTGTCTTTCTTGTCCCCGGCATGGCCGCGGAAGGTGCGGGTCGGAGAGAACTCACCCAGTCTATGGCCCACCATGTTCTCGGTGACGTAGACCGGGATGAACTGCTTGCCGTTGTGCACGGCGAACGTGTGGCCGACCATCTCTGGCGTGATCATCGAGGCGCGGCTCCAGGTCTTGATGACCTTCTTCCGGCCCGACTCGTTCATGTCGTCCACCTTGCGCTGGAGCTTGTGATAGACGAAGGGCCCTTTCTTTAGCGAGCGAGGCATAGTGTCTCAGAGTCTGCGGCGGCCGGCAGGTCCGGCCACACGGCGATCACTTCTTCTGGTTGCGGCGACGGACGATGAACTGGCTCGAGGCCTTGGACTTCTTGCGGGTCTTGTATCCCTTGGCCGGCACGCCACTGGGGCTCCGGGGATGACCACCGGAGGCTTTGCCCTCACCGCCGCCCATCGGGTGGTCGACGGGGTTCATCACCACACCGCGAACCTTGGGTCGGATGCCCAGCCAGCGACTGCGCCCGGCCTTGCCAAGCTGCAGGTTCATGTGGTCAGGGTTCGACGTCTGGCCGATGGTGGCGCGGCACTTGATCGGCACCAGCCGAATCTCGCCGCTGGGCAGCTTCAGCGTCGCATGCTTGCCCTCGCGGGCCTGCAGCTGAGCGTAGGTGCCTGCCGAACGAGCGAGCTGGGCGCCCTTGCCCGGCTTCATCTCGATGCCGTGGACGAACGTACCGAGGGGAATGTTCGACAGCGGCAGGCAATTGCCGAGGTCCGGGGGCGCGTCGGCGCCGCTAACCACCGTCATACCGACCTGCAGACCGTCGGGTGCGATCATGTATCGCTTCTCGCCATCAGCGTAGACGAGTAGAGCGATGCGTGCGGTACGGTTCGGATCGTACTCGATCGTGGCAACCTTGGCCGGAATCCCGTCCTTGTTGCGCTTGAAGTCGATAATGCGATAGCGGCGTTTGTGTCCGCCGCCCTGGTGGCGCGTGGTGATACGGCCGTGGTTATTACGTCCGCCCTTCTTCTTCAGCGGAGCCAGCAGGCTCTTCTCGGGCTGGTCGGTCGTGATCGTCTCGAAAGCCGAGACCGATCGACGGCGCTGCCCGGGAGTAACCGGCTTGTATTTGCGAATTGCCATGGGTCTGTCGAGTTAGGGCATACGTGCCGCGGCGGCACAGACTATGAGCTACGGCTTTGCGCCCTTACGGTTCGTGTGGTGGCTACGAAGATGTTCTTTTAGATGGCCTCGTAGAAGTCGATCTCGCCGCTACGCAGCGTGACGATGGCTTTCTTGTAGGCGGCGCGCTTGCCCTCGAGCAATCCCTTGCGGGTGAACTGGCGCTTGCGCTTTCCGCGGACGACCATCGTGCGCACCTCCTTGACCTCGACGGTCGGATAGCGCTCCTCGATGGCCTTCTTGATCTGGATCTTGTTGGCGTCCTTGTCAACCCGGAAGGCGTAGTGCCGACCCGTCTCCATAAGGCGGGTCATCTTTTCCGTGACAATGGGCTCGATGAGAATGGGGCGGGCCATGATTCGATTGCGTCGTGCTCGACCGTGCGGGCCGGTCTTAGGTGATTTACTCTGCGGCCTCTACAGCCTCGGACTCTTCGGCAACGGCGCGGCGGGCGCGAAGCGCCTCCGTGAGGCCCTCTACCGCGCCCTCCTGGATCAGGACGGTCTGCGCATCCATGATGTCGAGCGTCGAGGCCTCGGCCGCCGGTCGCACAATCACCTTGGGGATGTTGCGCGCCGACCGCCACAGAACGTCGACGGAGCCGTCGGTCAGGATGAGGACCTTCCGACCCTCCAACTCCAGGCCGCGGAGCAGCTCGACAATTTCGCGCGTCTTGGGGACGTCCATCGTGAAGTCCTCAACGACTCTGAGGGCCTCGGCCTTCAGTTTGTGCGCGAACGCGCTGCGACGCGCCAGGCGACGGGTCTTCTTGTTGACGCCGACACGGTACTCGTGGGGGCGGGGCCCGAAGATCGTTCCTCCGCCGACGCGGAGCGGACTCTTCCGGTCGCCGGCGCGCGCGTGGCCCGTGCCTTTCTGACGGTAGAGCTTGCGCGTGGAGTATGAGACCTCCGAGCGCTCTTTGGTCTTGTGGGTGCCCTGGCGCTTGTGCGCCTGAACGGCCTTGACATCAAGCCAGATCACGTGATCGTTGGGCTCGATCCCGAAGACCTCTTCGTCGAGGGCAACGGTGCGGCCGGCGTCGGCGCCAGTGCGGGTGTATACAGTGAGTTTCATGACTCAGTCGATCGTTGGCGCCTGGCTCAGCCGCGGCGTGCCTTGCGGATTTCGAGGATGCCCTTCTTCGGGCCGGGGACGGCGCCGCGGACGAGCAGCAGGTTCTTCTCAGGGATGACGCGGACAACGCGGAGGTTCTTGACCGTCACCCGATCACCTCCCGTGCGACCACCCATCCGCATGCCCTTGAACACACGGCTCGGGCTCGAAGACTGGCCGATGGAGCCCGGGGCGCGCTGACGGTTGTGCTGGCCGTGCGTTGCTTCCATCACGCCGCCGAAGCCGTGACGCTTCACGACGCCCTGGAAGCCCCTGCCCTTAGAGATCCCGCATACATGGACGACGTCGCCATCGGCGAACATGCCTTCGATGGTGACGGTGTCTCCGAGCGAAAGGTCGTCGCCACCGTCAAACGGACGGAACTCGACGAGGTGACGGAGTGGATCGGCGCTCGCAGCCTCGAAGTGGCCTTGCATGGCCTTCGTGGTGTGCTTGGCCTTCTTGTCCCCGAAGCCAACCTGAACGGCGTCATAGCCGTCGGTCTCCTCGGTCTTGATTTGCGTGACAACGCAAGGTCCAGCCTCGATCACCGTGCAGACGAGCTGGTTTCCCTGCTCATCGAACACGGTGGTCATGCCGAGCTTGCGGCCTAAGATTCCGCTCATTGTAATCCGCCGGATTAAGTTAAGCGTGGTAGTGAGTTAGATAGAGTTGGTGCCGGTCTTGCGCAATGTCAGTTGGCCGCCGGTGACGATCTCAGCAACTGCTTCGCTGCCGAGCAATGCTGCGAGGAAGGCGCGGGACGTCTGGCCGCTACGAAGCGTCAGCGTCAATTCGCTGGTGCTACTAGTGCTGCGGTATCGATAGTCGACGACCGCCTGGCCGGGTACACCTGCGATGGTCAGCGA
>JBJHBB010000388.1:0-3329 GCA_050485265.1 Rhodothermales bacterium
TCTACACGAGGCGCATCGAAGGTCGGACGCGCTCGGGTTCGCCTTCGAACCAGTCGGCGTATCGGCGCTGTCGGACGCGACGCTTGAGGCTCACTGGCGTCGGATTCATGCTCGCTTCATGGAAGCACGACAGTACCTCGGGCGGCCGCTGACCCTTGCCCATCGCCTGGATATCGCCGCGATCGAGGTGCCCACGCAGCATCTAGCGCGCCAGTTCGGTGCCGATCTCCCGTCCGTCGAGTATCAGAGAACCAACCTCGACGCGCGTGTGGCCAACAACTTCAGGCTTCAGGGCTACATCGACGCGATTGCCGCGCTTGAGTCCGCGGGGATATCGCAGGAGGAGGCAGAGAGCCGGCTTGACTCGGCGATGGATGCAGCTCAACGGCGGCTTCAAGTTCCTGTGTCGCTTGGTGTTCCAGGAGTTGCGCCTGCCTACGCGAGGAAGTCGCGAGATCAGGAAGGACGGCGCGCCATCCGTCGGCTGGATGAAGAAGACCTGTGGAGTCCAAGGATGGCCGACCGGCCAGACACGCTGATCGAGCGCAACGTCGTCGAGATAATGGTGACGCATCGTGCGGTCGCAGCCGGAGGGCTCGGACTCATGGCCGACGCACTCGCACCTGAGGCGTTCAGCCGGCTGGCGGATCTGGAGCATCACTTCGGGGTTTCGCCAGCTGGCCGGGCGAAGGCATGGCGTCTACTCGATCGGCTCGACGCAGTCACACACAGCCTGTGGGAAGACGACATCGTCGCCGCCGTGTCTCGATCATCGAACCTTCGCGTGTACTCCAACTTCCCTGTGGGCTTGCTGCGCCTTCCCGGCGACACATCCCCGCTGACGTGCCGAGTTCCGATCACTTATCAGCCGCTCACCCCGTTGACGCGCAGCCTCCAACACGAGTTGTCAAGTCCACGCGCCCTCGACATCTCTGCTGGGTTCCAGGTCCTTGTCGCTGAATGCATCCCGGCCGCCGACGCCGTCGGGCGGCTTTCGCGCATGGGCTGGACGCTGGCCCGAGAGATGTTCCGGGAGAGTGGAACGGGCGGCTCCCTGGATCTTGCAGACACTCCCAGCATTGAGGCGCTACGCGACGCGATTGCACGTGAAAAGCCGGACATCCTCGTCATCAGCGCGCACGGCACCATGGACCGCACACGTCAGCTCGCGGGTCTAGTCATCGGCAACGAGGTCTGTCTGGGCCCCGGCTTGGGTCCGCTGCCCCCCGTCGTCATCCTCAGTGCCTGCAATACCGCAGGGCGTGGCGTGGGTGCCATCAACGTCGCAGATCTGCTCCTACGGGAGGGCGCGGTGGCGGTCCTCGGCGCTCAGGTCCCCGTCGACGTCCGTCGCAACTCGATGCTCATGGTCAGACTCTTCGTGTACATGGCCGAAGTCCTGGCAGGGCGGGAGCAGCATCAGACCCTCCTCGATGCATGGCACCGCGTCCAGGGATCGAACGCGGTGAACGACATCCTCAGCTCCTCAGCGCGTCTATCTGATTGGGGGCGCTCGTTGAGCCGATCCGGCCGGCCCGTAGTCCAAGAGTTCAT
Organism: Rhodothermales bacterium; assembly: GCA_050485265.1. Lineage (GTDB taxonomy): Bacteria > Bacteroidota > Rhodothermia > Rhodothermales > JANQRZ01 > JBJHBB01. The sequence goes on from JBJHBB010000388.1 coordinate 1,555, forward strand.
GACGGCCAGGTCCCAGGGTCGCCTGCGCAAAGGGCACGTCTACCGAGACACGGAAGATGTGCTCTTGGAACTCGCAGACGAGCAGGGACAACGATCGTGGCTTCAGAGCACACTCCGTTCTCGGAGCTACTGGCCGGAATCCGCCTTCTACGTCTTTGTGGGCCGGCCGGATCGCATCTACCTGCGTGCCTAGCCGTGGACAGATGAGCCGACGACAAGCGCGTCCAGGATCTTGTCGATCTCCAACTCGAGTCCTCGACTGGACCACGGCCTCATGACGGCCATCCCTGAGATCGCAGCGCCACGCGAGTGCAGCATGAGCGCCTACTTCGCCACCGGTGTCACAGCGGGAGGGCAGACTGGTCTCCGTTGTCCTTGAGAGCCGGCCCAGGAGGAACTGGCGATGGGGCTGCCAGACGTGGCCACAACGAGGGGCCAGTTCGTAAGTCGACTTCGCGCTCTCCTCGCACCAGTGGCCCAGAACAAGGGCGCTGCCATCGAGGATCCGGCACTGCTGGACGTCGCTACGAGGGTCGTCGATGCGTTCATGCGAGGCGACACCACCGGCGGACTGTCCCGCGCACAGATCGCCGGCAGGATCAACGGCACCGTCGACGAAGCCGTCCTCGAATCACGGCTGAACCTGTTCGTCGACATGGGGATGCTCAACACCTTCCACGGCCGCAAACACGAACAGCGCTACCGGCTCAACTCCATCTCTGCCGTCGGGCTGCTCGTCTACGAACGGCTGCAGGAACGTGGCGGCATGGACGAGCTACGCACGCTGCTGGACCGCACTCGCCGGATGCTCAAGGGCGACTACATCGACCGCGACGCCGTCGCGGTCGAGATCCGCAAGCTCACCGGACTGCTCACCGTTTTCGCCGACGAACTCGAACTGCTCACCGCGTCTGCGCCCCTCAGCGTCCTGCTGGCCGAACGCCGGCTACATGACCACGGCGACCTGCTGTGGGAAGTCCGTGAGGTCAACGGTCTGGTCATCGAACACGCCCCGGACCTCGACTACGAAGCCGTCACCCTCATCGGGGCTGCCCAACGCTACTTCGACGCTGTTCAGGGCCTCGTCCAGCGCGTCTACGACGACGGCGGGGAGACCCGCGACTTCTCCGTGCTCGAACCCGAGGCCTACTTCGCTGCTGCGAAGACCGCAAGCATCGAGCAGCTCGCAACCGTGTTCGACGGCGTCATCTTCGACGCACCCACGCTGCACTTCGACATCGCCGAGATGGCCGAGTACCTCGAAGGGTCCAAGCCCAGGAGCAGCCGGCGGATCCGCCCACCTGAGCCGCCACCCTCCGAGGAAGAGGACCCGCTCGCCGCTGCTGAAGCCCGCCGAGCCGAGCAGACGGAACGGCGGATCCAACGCGCCGAACAGCTGCTCGACGGCCGTTACGAGGCTGACCTGACCGGCTGGATGATCTCCGCCGGCTGGCGCGGGAGCGCAGAAGCGCTCGCCGACCTCGCAGCCCTCGACGTCGATCGAGACCAGCCCTACACGATCGAAACCAGCGACGCCGTGCTGGTCTCGATCGAAGCCGAACCGACGTTGCGGTCACCGACAAACCTGTACGCCGAGCGGCCCGACCTCACCGCCGAACAGGAGCCCCAGCAGGAGCAGGGAACGGAGCAGGAGGCTGCCGATGCCTCCTGAGCACCTGCCCGCGCGCGCCGCAGCTGCAGCACTACGTGCTCAACACACCGTCCCTGCCGACGATGTCGACGCGGCCGCGCTGACCACGCTGCTGGAGGAGGCC
>JBJHBB010000389.1:0-3326 GCA_050485265.1 Rhodothermales bacterium
TTGAAAGATCATGAACAACCCCATCATTCAACGCGAACTGATCGGCACGCTTCGCACGCCGCGGGCGTGGATGCTCATGCTGGCGATGGTCATCGGCCTCGCAACGCTGCGTCAGGTGAATCCGGACCGCCGACCCAAAGTTTGACGATCTCGGCGACGCGGCGCAAGAAAGGGAGTGGATGCGGGGTACGGTCGTACGCGACCGGCTCGATCCGGAGCGCACGATCGAGCTCCACCGGACGCGCATGGAGTCGTGGGCGAACGAGGGGGCACCTGTGCGTCCGTAAGCACCAACTGCGCTCCCCGTAGGCGTGATCGTTCGCCACGGTCCCGACCAAATCATCATCACTGACTGAAGACCAGACCTTCATGACGCTACATCCCCTTCTTCGGCAAGCTCGGCTGCTCGCCTGTCTCGTCATGCTCTCGGGATTGGTCAGCGTTCCCACCGTCGCGCAGCACATGACCACCGACCCCGGTGCCGTCCGTTTCGAGATTGATGATATCAGGAGGCTCGCACAGGTCCTTAGATCTATTGAGGATGTCGCGGATACCGACGTTGCCGCGGTGATCGAACGCGAGTATCTCGGAAACGCCTCTTCGGGCCTCCTGGCGTACGCGCAACAATTCGACGTTACCGGCGCGACCATCGCCTCAGCGCTTGCATCTAACCCGACCGCATACGCGGACCTCGACGGGTTGGCCGATGCCATTCTCGCGCGGGGCTATGAGCTTGAGGCCGGATTTCGTCGGCTTCAGGAGCTCTTTCCTCAGGCCGTCTTCCCGACCGTCTGGTTCGTAATAGGCGGCCACGATCCGCGCGGGCAGGCCTCCCCCGTAGGCGCGCTCATCGGCGCCGATGGACTCGACGGGCGTCCCGACGAGATCGCCCCGCTGGCGCTCCACGAGGTGGCACACTTCCAGTCCGGGATGGTGCAGGGGGTCGAGGTGTACCGGCGCATCTACGGCCCGGAGGGCACCCTGCTCGCCCTGGCGCTACGCGAGGGCTCCGCCGAGTTCATCGCCCATTTGACGACCGGTCGGCACACCAACCGCGCCGCCGAGCGCTACGGTCTCGAACATGAGGCCGAGCTATGGGCAGCCTTTCGTGAGCAGATGCACGGAAGTGCGACCGGAGACTGGATGTGGATCCGGCCCACCGATAATGACCGTCCGCAGGATCTAGGTTACTGGATCGGCTATCGCATCGTAACGAGCTATTACGAGCAGGCCGAAGACAGGGCGCAGGCTATCCTCGACATCATAGCCCTCACGGATTTCGACGCTTTCCTGGAGGCGAGCGCATACACCAACCGATTCCAGGACGACGCTTTCACTTCGCCGCACCAATCGGACGCGAGGTGGGAGCTGGCATCCATCGACGGCGAGCACTTGCCCATCATCAACGAGTTCGAACACCCCACCTGGGGCTCGTGCCGTGTCCAGGTACTTAGCGGCTCGCTCGACCTCTCCGCAGATCACCGATTCAGACTTGCGACGCTTCGAAAGATCCATTGCGAGGAGAACGGCGAGCCGTCTATCGCGCAGGAGGAGCCGGAATGGTTGGAGGGAGCCTACACGCTCGAAGCCGGGCTGTTGACCATGACCGTGAGCGATCCCAACCTCGGAGACATGGAGTTCTCCGGCGCGGTTTCGGACGATGACCTCCTCGTTCATTTCGGCGAAAACGAACTGCGATTCCGACCTGGCACATAGGAAGCCTGTCGACCACTCACTTCCGCCACTTCCAGACCCCCCACGCGTCCTGCCACCATGAGACCACTTCTCCTCGCCATCATGCTGGTTGTTCCGGTACTGACGCACGCCCAGAGCCCGACGGACTCCGATGCCATCCGCCAGGCGGCGCTCGACTACATCGAGGGCTGGTACGCCGGCGACGCCGAGCGCATGGAGCGCTCGCTGCATCCCGACCTCGTCAAGCGCATCGTCGAGACGCGCAGGGGGCGGAGCGCTATCGGCCAGATGGGCACCGCGGAGCTCGTCGACATGACCGCAGAGGGTGGGGGAAGGTCGACGCCCGCAGAGCGCCGCCGCACCGACGTCACCATCCTCGACGTCTTCGGCAACACCGCCAGCGTGCGGGTTGACGCCGACGCGTGGATCGATTACATGCACCTGGCGCGCTTCGACGGCGAGTGGAAGATCGTCAACGTGCTCTGGGAGCTCCGGCAGTAGTCGGCCGCGCAACACATTGCCGCCAGCCCGCAATTGCTAATAGAGGCCGAGTGTCATGCTTCGCAACTATCTCCTCATCGCGCTCCGGAATCTTTGGCGAAGGAAGTCCCTTTCCGCGATCAACACGTTCGGCCTCGCCGCCGGACTGACGTGTTGCCTGCTCCTTGGGCTCTACATCGAGCACCATCTGAGCTTCGACCGCTTCCACGAGGACGGGGACCGGATCTATCGCGTCCAGATGGTGAACGAGGAGATCGAGGGCGGGACCGTGGTGAACGCCCGCTCGACGCCTCGCCTCGGGCCTGCCGTCGAGGAGGAGTTCCCGGCTGTGGAGCGGGCCGTGAGGCTCAGTGCGTCGACCGTCACCCTGTCGCGTGACGGGCACGAGCACCCGTTGCGAGCACTCTTCGCGGACCCCGGCTTCCTCGATGTGTTCACGTTCCCTCTCGCGGGAGGCGATGCCGGAAGCGTTCTCGACGACCCCGATTCCATCGTCTTGAGCCGCTCGGCGGCGGAACGGATCTTCGGCAGCGATGAAGCCCTCGGCCGAGTGGTCGACATCGAGTTTCGGGATGAGACGCGATCGTTCGTCGTCTCCGGTCTCGCCGAGGACGCCCCGGAGGTATCGAGCATCCGGTTCGAGGCCGTACTCCCGTTCGACCACGCTCAGCTGATGTGGGCCGGTTGGACGCGTCAGTTCGCCTTCGAGACCTGGGGGATGCCGGTCAGCAACCTCTTCGTGCGCGTGAGCCGCGGCGCCGAACCCGAGGAGCTCGCCGAGTCCTTCCACTCGCTGCTCGCGGGGCACGTCGATGTCGGCGGGCAGCTTCCGGCGGCAGTGGAGCTGCTGCCTCTGCGAGGCGTCCGTCTCGCCTCCGATGTTGGAGGTGGCCTCGTATCGCCCGGGAATGCGCTCTATCTCCGGATACTCGGGGGGATCGCCCTCCTCATCCTCCTGCTGGCGTGCATCAACTTCGTGACGCTGACGCTCGGGATGTCCACCGCGTGCCATCTCGGCCTCGGAAGCGACGATCTCCTCGAACCGCCCCCCGACGTGCACGGTGGCCGCCCGAGCAACCTCGGGGTCGGTCCATGGGACGGGGCCGTCGAGCGCCCAGTCGACCTTGAAC
>JBJHBB010000390.1:0-2919 GCA_050485265.1 Rhodothermales bacterium
GTGTGCATGCCGTTCGGCCCGTTGGAGGGCGTGCGGATGGGCTGCCGGGCGGTGATCGCAGCCGAGGAGGCGGCGGTGCGGCCCTCGAACGCCTGGCTCGGCCGCGTGGTCAACGCCCATGGCGAGCCGGTCGACGGCAAGGGGCCGATCGCCGGCGGGGGCGCCGCGCGGGCGCTGCGCGCAGCCCCGCCGCCCGCCCATGCGCGGTCGCGCGTCGGCGGCCCGATCGACCTCGAGGTAGTGGACGTCGGGCGGGACGAGGCAAAAGGCGACGTTCGGGCTGGGATAGCCCAGCTGGACGCACTCGTGCAGGACCTCGCGAAGCTGCGGCGCCATCGACTGGGCGCGCGCAGTGGCCGCCGCGGCCAGCTCGGCCGTTTTCTTGGGCGAGCCTGGCTTCGCGCCGGGCGGGGCAACGTCCGCGTCGATGCTCGGCTGCGCGTCGGAAGTGCCGTCGCCGACCTGCAGCGTGTAGTCCGCGTCGTCGGTATTCAGGCCCGGGAGGGCGGTCGCGAGCGTCTGGGCGCTGGCGAAGTTGGCGTGCTTGACGCGCTGCCTCAGGAAGCGGCCCACCACGATGGCCTTCCCGTTGGAGCCCTTCCGGACGAGCACGGCGTGGAGCTGGTCCCCCACGACCGTCACGCCGAGTACCGCTCGCGCTTTCTTGGTATCTGTTTTCTGGCTCATGAGCCGATCATTCCCCCTGAAATAATGGTGTGCCTGCCTAGCGCAGCAGCGACAGCAGGCGACGCTTGTTGTTCGCGTAGCTGACAGCGACATCGACCGAGATGTCGCCGATGTGCACGAGTCGCGCGAGGTCCTGCTCCAGCGTGGTCATGCCCTGATCCTGGCCCTGCCACATCATCTGGTAGATCTCGTGCGTGTTGCCGTTCTTGATGGCCGCCTTCGCGGCCGAGGTCACCCACAGCACCTCCTTTGCCAGCACTCGCCCACCCCCGATCGCGGGCAAGAGCTTCTGGGAGACGATGCACCGTAGCACGTCGCCGAGGCGATAGCGCACGCGGTCCTGCTCCTCGGAGGGATACTCGGCCACGATGCGGTCGATCGACTCGATCGCGCTGCCGGTGTGCAGCGTCGAGAAGACCTTGTGGCCGGTGTCGGCCATTTCCATGGCCGTCGAAATGGTTTCCGGGTCGCGCATCTCGCCAACGATCACGATGTCGGGGTCCTGGCGCAATCCCTGAACCATGCCATCGACGAAGGAGCGGACATCAGTGCCCACTTCGCGGTGCCGGATGATGCACTTTCTGGAGGTGTGAATGAACTCCAGCGGCTGCGCGACGATCAGGATGTGCGCCTCGATATCATCGTTATTGGCGTCGACGATGGCGTCGAGCGTGGTGCTCTTACCGGAGCCCGTTACACCGGTGAAGAGCGTCAGCCCGTCGCGCACGTGGCGGAACATAAAGGCCGCCTCGATCACGTGGTGGAAGCCGAGGCTCCGCAACGGCCGGGGCTCCCAGGCCAGCAGGCGCTTACAGAGCGCGAGGTGGCGGTTGTCGTAGTAGACCGTCGTTCGGAAGCGCCGGTCGGGCTGATTGTCTCCGCCGGGGATGGCGTAACCGAAGTCCACGGCCAGACGATCCAGCAGACGGTCCTGCTGCGTCGGCGAGAGCAGGCTCAGAATGAGGATGTCGGTCTCCTCGAGCGTGAACTGGCCGATGTCGTCGTAGGCCTCCTTGGCGCCGGCCACGCGGTACCACACGCGCCCGTTGGTGGCGGGCCCGCCGAGGTCGAGGTCCGAGGCATCGAGGTCGACCATCTTGCGCGCCATACGGTCGTAGAGCGCCTTGACGGCCTCGCGGTCCTGCTTGCCGATCTTGCGCACCGCCTGCGCGAGCCACCCGATGCGGTCCTCACCCTCCAGCTCCTCCGGAAGCGAGTCCAGAATGTCGTAGTACGCCGCCGGCAACGGACGCTCGCCGTTGACCACCGGCGACCAGTCCTCGGCAGGCTCGAGCCCGACTCCTATCCGACCTTCAGTTTGCATGTCCACGCCGCCAGGGGTTGGGTTCGAAAAAGTGATTATTGCGCGTTCGCGAGCACCGGCTCGGTCCACTCGGAGGTCGCGATGCGCACGATCCGCTTGCCGGGAAGCATGACGCCATCAATGACCGTCTCTTCCGCCACGCTGGTGAACCAGAAGTTCGTCTTGGTCGCACCGCCTCCGCCGTTGACTGTCATGGTACCTCCCGCCGCGAATGAGCCAACGCTATTCATGCCCTGGCCGCCACCATTGAGAGTCACATCGCCGTTCACGTAGAAGTTGCCGACGACACTCGCTGAACCACTGATCGTGACGTCACCGGTGCCATAGAATGCGAGCGGAGAGTGCTCACCGTCCAGCAACTGTGACTGAACCCAGGCCTGCTGCTGCTCGGGGGTTCCACTCGTCGGTGCCTTGACACCGGTGACGGTGATGCTCGAACCACCGCTCAAAACCACGTTTCCATCGACTACGATGATCGTGTATTGAGGAAGGACGAGGTGCGTGCCTCCGCTGAGCGTGAGATTTCCTGGGATGTACCAGATGAACGGATTGTCTTGACGATGCCCTACATCGGACGTGGGCGGGATGATCGATGGGTTGCCATTTACTACGCCAACGTTCGGATGTGATGTGTCGCCTAGATCAGGCATCCCATATAAACACACGTCGGGATTGCCGCATGCCGTAGGAATGTTTTGCGCCGATGCGAAGTCAGATGCAGAAAATGGTGGGAGCGGTACCTGAGCGGCCTGCGATACTTCACCCGTATCCGCATTCTGGTGAACGTTTGCCGTACCGGTATACGTTAGCACCCCCTGAATGGTGGTGTTAGGACGCACCGTCAAGCCGGAGTTGGTGTGGATGTGCCCCTCTCCCTCCACGAGCGACGTGGCCGTGCCACCATTGAA
>JBJHBB010000390.1:2929-3322 GCA_050485265.1 Rhodothermales bacterium
AACGTGGCATCACCATCAGAGATGAATCCATAGTTGAAGGCAGGCGGCGCGAAAAGGCCCCAGTCCGACCGGATGTAGCAACCTCGAATCTGGTGCCTATTCTGCGTGGACTGGCCGATCGAGGACGCGTAAGTACCGGTCGAGCGAATCTCGATCATCTCCTCGATGGGAGCGAAGGGCGCCAGAACGGAGTCCCGGTTCGCCGGAGAAAGGATCGAGCACGAGTTGTGGAACGTCTGCACGTCGTAGGTGCCGCCGTCATACGCTACGTCGGTAGCTGTGAACGGGTAGTCGGGGTGTGTGACGAAGCCCGTGTTGGTGGTCTCGCCGAGCTTCCGGACCGTAGTAGCCATCCCTGTGGCCGCGGCGTCCTTAGCCAGCACGCGATACTGG
>JBJHBB010000391.1:0-1980 GCA_050485265.1 Rhodothermales bacterium
CGTCTGGTGGGATGCGGAGGAGGGGCGCTGGACGGGCAAGGACACCCCGGACTTCATCCCGGACCTCGCGCCGGACCACGAACCACCGGAGGGAGCGACCGGCGTCGACGCCCTCGCGGGGGACGAACTCGAAGAAGTCCTGGAGCGAACCCTCGAACTCGACCTGGGCCATGATCTCGCGCATCTCATCCTGGATGCGGACTACCTCCTCCAGACCAATCTGGTGGATGTCCGCTGCCGAGAGGTCCTCGCGCGTGGTGAAGAAGAACACCTGCGTGTCGTAGAAGGCATCGCCGTTGGGGAGCTTCCAGGACCCGGCGCGATCGTCGGCTTCGGTCTCCATTGCTTGCAGCGAGGCGATGTAGCGCTCGACGGCCGGCTGGTACTCGTTGATGAGCGCAGTCTCGGCACGAGAGACCAGGTCGGAGGTAACGTCGTCCTCCAGGTCGAGCGCGGTCACCTTCGCCCGGAAGTCCGCCAGCAGAGCACCGTCCTCGCTATCAGCCTCGAACGGCGCTCCGGAAATCAGTCGGTGCGCGCTTTCGATCAAGCGCGGGTAAGCGAAGAGTGGAAGCCGGACGCCCGCGGCGGCACGTCGCTCGGCGCGCTCTACCATCGCGTCGATCACCTCGGAGGTGCCTTCGAGGCGCGAGACGTAGGCCTCGGCATGTTCGAGCGAGGCCACTCGATGGTTGTTGATCAGGAAAGAGGTCCCGCTGGACACGGCGTCGAGCATGGGCGAAAACACGTAGGCGCTCTCCCGCACGCCGAAGAGTCGAGCGGCCGTCTCCTGCTGGAACTCGAAGAAGCGGTAGCTCATCTGGGCATGCTCATCCAGCGCGTCGAAATCGAACGCCGAGCGCATGTGGGCCAGACGCTCCTGCCCGCGTGCGAAGGCAGCCTCCGCGGCTTCATCGGATGGGTCATTCCAGCGCGAGTAGGCGTCCAGGTCATCGATCATGCCCAGGAAGGTCTTCGCCTGGGGCATGTACTCGAGCTCCTCCATGAACACCTGGTCGAACCAGGAATAGAGCCGCTCTGACTCACTCTGGCCTGGGGTTGTCTGCGCGATGACCGGCTGAACGAGAGAGATGAGAAGGGCCAATCCGGCCACGGTTGCTACGCGCATCGATGCTGGCTTTTGCTTAGGGAGGACCCGCGAGTCTACGAGGCCCGAGCCAATGGTTGCAGTGGATAAACGCAAGGTACCGGGCGAATCTGATTGACTGGTTCTCGACATCGCGGTAAGATGGTCACACGCAAGGGGATGGGGTTTGAAGATGCGATACCTGGACTCTCTCCCGAACCATCGCACGCTATGTCCGCTCTTGGTACGCACCTCCAGATTCTGGGTCCTGTCCTTTTAGCCGCATCGTTGCTGCTGACGGCCCATACCGCCTACGCGCAGCCCGACTATGTGGTGACGGTCGTCGTCAAGACGGCGGCACATCCTCACTTCGGTCAGGGAGACCCGGAGGGGTATGCTCTCAATGGCACCGAGGGATTGGAGATCACTCTCGAGCGTGGCCAGAGCTACACCTTCCAGATGAGCAACGTGCCCGCCCATCACCCCTTCTACATCTCGACGAGCGCGTCGGGAGCCGGCACTGCAACCTGGTCAGATGGGGTTACCGGCAACTTCGCCATCGGCAATGCGACGCTCACCTTTGACGTGCCCGCTCATGCGCCAGACGAGTTGTGGTATCAGTGCGCGGCACACCTGTACATGGGGTATCGCATAAACATCGTCGATGGCCAGCAGTCGGACTCGTTCGCAGCGGTGCTCTCGGGTGGGCAGGAGATCCCCGCAAATGCCTCGACGGCTAGCGGAGCGCTGGCGCTGAATCTGACAGGCAACTCGCTCGAGGTGAGCGGTGCGTTCACGGGGCTCTCATCCCCCTACACGGCCTCGCACCTGCACCTGGGCTACGCCGGCCAGAACGGACCGGTCGTCGTGACGTTGACCGCGGACCTCAGCGG
>JBJHBB010000391.1:1990-3321 GCA_050485265.1 Rhodothermales bacterium
CGGTGACAGTCGCTCGGGGACGTATTCGGCGGCGGAGAACACCTTCGAGCTGACTTCCGAGCAGGCCTCGGCCGTCGCTGAGCGACGCACGTATGTCAATGTTCACTCCGAGGCGATTCCGGCCGGGGAGATTCGAGGGCAGGTCACGCCAGCCAATACGCCTACGTTTAATGCCGTGCTGACTGGCCGGGCTGAGCATCCCGCCAACGCGTCCCAGGCCGTCGGGGCGGTGGTCGGGGAGTTGTCGGGGACGACGCAAATCATGCTGACCCTCACCGGGTCGTTCTCGGACCTGGAGAGCGACTACCACAAGGACATCGGCTCGCACATCCACATCGGCGCGCTGCACGAGAACGGTCCCGTCGTGTTCGACTTGCAGCCTTCCCTCGATTCTGGTCTCAGGTCCGGGACGTTCTCGGCTGCTCAGAACGCCTTCGAACTTCTGGGTCCGAACCTTGAGGACCTGACGAGCGGCAACTTCTATGTGAACGTCCACACCCAGAATCATCCTCCAGGCGAGATTCGAGGACAGCTCATGCTGATGGGCTCTCACGCCTTCGAGGTGAAGATGACCGGTGAGCACGAGACGCCGCCCATCGAGACGAGCTCGACGGGAGGAGCCATTGCCATCCTCACCAACAACGACCTGCGACTTGGTGGGTCGTTCGCCGGCCTGACGTCGCCCTACACCGCGGCCCACATTCACTTCGGGGAGGTCGGGGTCTCGGGAGGCGTCGTGTTCAACCTCATCGCGGACCTGGACTCGGATGACCTGGGAGGAGTCTTCGATGTCGCGGATAACACGTTCACGCTGACGCCCGAGCAGCGGGCCGACCTGTTCGCTGGGAGCTACTACATCAACGTCCACTCGGTCAACCACCCACCGGGTGAGATCCGCGGCCAGATGGTGGTGGCGACCAATCTCGCGCCCTCACCGCCCGCCATCACGTCGCCGGAAGACGGCGCGTCCATCGTGATTGCCGGCCATCCGGACGAGACCCTCACCGTTTCGTGGTCCGCAGCCGACCCTAACGCTAACCCGATGTTCTTCGAGTGGCAGTTAGCGGCGAGCCCCACCTTCGGTGTCGTGCTGGCTGATGTCACCACCCATGATCAAGAGATGTCACTGACCTACGGCGAGATCGACGACTTGCTCGCGGATGCCGGTGTGCCGCAGGGCGGTTCGGTGACGCTCCATCACCGAGTGCTTGCCTCCGACGGCGGTTTCATCGAGGCCGGAGCCTCGGCCTCGGCGACGCTGACTCGGGGCGTGGTGAGCAGCGACGAGCCCGGCGCAGAGACCGTCGCGTTCGGTGTCGTCGGTCCATCCC
>JBJHBB010000392.1:0-3313 GCA_050485265.1 Rhodothermales bacterium
CGCGGCGCTCGACGCCGGCCGGAACCGCAATCCTGACGTTGGTGCCGTCTGGCAGCTTCCCCGCGCGGTTCCCTCCCTGAAGTGCCTCCTCGAATGACAATTCGAGAGTTGCCTCGACATCTTGCCCTGCTCGAGGCTCGGCGGAACGTTGCTGTCTCCCCCCTACTCCGCCGAAAGGCGAATCAGGTCCGGCACCTCCGAAGAAGCGCTCGAACAGGTCACCGAGTCCCCCATCGTCGCTGAAACTGTATCCGCCTTCGGGTCCGAATCCTGTTGATTCGACGCGGACGTAGGTGCCGTCCGGAGTTCTATAGAATCGGCCTCCCGCTCCTGGGTCGAATCCTCTGGGCCCGCCGCGACCCGCAAACGGGTCTCGCCGCATCTGGTCGTACTGCTTGCGCTTCTCCGAATCGCCGAGCACGTCATAGGCCTGCTGGACCTGCTTGAAGCGCTCTTCCGCCTGGGGATTATCTGGATTCCGATCGGGGTGAAAATCGCGCGCGAGCTTCCGATAGGACTTCTTGATCTCTGCCTGCGGGGCGTCCTCCTTGACGCCGAGCACCTCGTACAGGTCAGGTAACTGTGCCATCAATCGAGAGCAGGTATCGAACGGCGAGCAAGTACCTCCTGCACGGCATCCGCGTCGCTTGGGATCCCGGGGCCTAACACTCGAAGCCCATCCGTGGTGCAGATCACATCATCTTCGATACGGATTCCGCCGAAATCGAGATACTTCTCCACCTCGGCGTAATCGATGAACCGCTCAAACCGACCAGCCCTTCGCCACTCACTGATGAGAGAGGGGATGAAGTAGATGCCGGGCTCGATCGTCATCACCATACCCTCTTCCAGATCACGTCCGAATCGAAGGAAACGAGTTCCGAACTCTGGCGCCCGCGGCCGGTCCGAAGGATATGCGACAGCATCACCGATGTCGTGGAGGTCGTGTACGTCCAGGCCGAGCGGATGCCCGAGCCCGTGCACGAAGAAAAGAGCGTGCGCGCCTTGCGAAACGGCCTCGCGAGAGTCCCCTCGCATGAGCCCGAGACCGACAAGACCCTCAGCGATGATCAGCGAAGCCTTGTCATGGAGGTCCCTGAAGTTGACTCCCGGGCCGCCGGCCGCAATCGTTTCGGCTCGCGCCTGCTCCACGATCTCGTAGATGGCACGCTGACGTGAGTCGAAGCTCCCAGTTACGGGAATCGTACGCGTGATGTCGGAGCAGTAGCCGCTAGCGACCTCGATGCCTGCGTCGACGAGGAGCAGGTCACCTTCCCCAATCGCATTGCCGTAGCTGTGGTTGTGCAGGATCTCACCGTTGATGGTCACGATCGGTGCGAAAGAGAACTGCACGTCGCGGGATAGGACTTCCTGGGCCATAGCGGCCCGAACCTCTGCCTCACTGCGTCCAGGCTGGGCGGCCTCAAAAGCCCGCTCGAACATCGTAGCGGTGATCGACAAGGCCGAGTCGATTTCGCGTACCTCCTCCTCGCTCTTGCGGAGGCGCATCTCTCCCAAAGCTCGAACGAGCCCCGGGGAAACGAGGTCGTCCGCGGCGGTCCCTGTGCCGGCCAGGCCAACTTCCAGTGCTAGTCGACTGCCAGCCTCGAACAACGGAGGAAGATGCAGTTGTCGGCCAGCCGAGACGGCTTGCTGGAGCATTGGGCCGAATTGATCTAACCCCCGGACCTGTGAGATCCCGACGCGCTCCGCGTCCTCTGAAAGAGTGGCGTGCGGTCCGTGCCACACTTCGTCATCCGGGTCCTCAGGCGGTCCGAACAGGATGTCCTCGCCTGAGTCCACGTCCATCACGAGGATGAGTCCAGGACGCTTGATGGGTGCGAGATAGAGTAGATGGCTGCTCTGTCGAAAGGGAAACGGGTTGTCTGCGTTGCGCCATGCGACTCCGTGTCCCGGAAGAACGGCGAGCCCGCTGTCGAGCCTGCTACGAAGTTCGTTCCGACGCTGGGAGTAGGTCTCTGCTGCAAATGCAGGCATTTCGATCAGACTGGTGAATCTTCCGGGGTGACGATTACGATTGCGCCGAACCAAACCACTGCCGCGGGTCGAACCGGTCTCCGGTGCGCTGTCGCAGCGACGATGTGATCATCACCAACTCACCGACATTCTCTGCGGTGAGGACACCGACGAGCCGGCCATCGTGAACGACGGGGAGCATGGCGCACTCCGCCTCTTGCATCCGCCGGAAGGCGGCGTCGAGCATCTCGCCAGCGTCGGCCGGCTCACACACCGGCTCCATGACGTGCTGGATTCGGGTCGAGCGCTCATCCCCCTCGGCGAGGGCACGCATGAGGCGCTTGCGCGTCAGCACGCCGATCATCTTTCCCTGGTCTATCACCGGAAAGTCCTGCTCGCTCCCTGCGAGCAAGAGCCGGACCGCCTCCTCCAACGAATCGAAAGGATGTAGCGGCGAGAACTGCGTGAGCATGGCGCTGCGGACCGGCAGGCCCTCGATCGCCGTGCGCATGAGCGCGAAGGACGCCTCTTGCTGCGCACCGAGATACACGAACAGCGCGATGAAAAGAAGGAAAGGGTTGAAGATGACGATCGCCGCCAGGCCGAATAGGATCGCCATCCCCTGCCCGACGCCGGCTGCGATTTGCGTGGCGCGCACGTACTCCATCCTCATAGCCAGGAGCGACCGGAGCACCCGTCCGCCGTCCATCGGGAAGGCTGGGAGCATGTTGAAGGCCACCAGGATGAGGTTTATCCAGAAGAGGTTCTGGAAGAACATCGTATGGGGCTCGAGCAAGCCCCTCCCCGGCTGGAAGGTTTGCCCGGTGATCAGGAGCAGTGCCGCCAGACCGATCGCAATGACCACGTTGACGGCCGGTCCGGCGAGGGCTACGACCAGTTCCTGGACCGGTTGGTCGGGGATCCGCTGCAGTCGCGCCACGCCACCAATTGGATACAGGGTGATATCGCGCGTCGGCACGCCGTAGCGTCTGGCCGCAAGCGCGTGCCCCAGTTCGTGCAGCACCACGCAGAAGAAGACCGCACCGATCAGACCTATTCCAGCGAGCGCGATGGGCACCGCGAAGCCCGTCAGCAGATAGAACACGAATGCGCCGATCAGCAGAAGCGCGAACGTCCAGTGCAGAAAGAGGTCGATCCCTGCTATTGTGCCAAGTCTGAGCGATCCGCGCATGAGGGTGGGTTCCGATAGGGCCTCTTGAATCCTGCCTTTCCGGCGGTTGTTTCTGGCTAGCGCACGCGGCGCAACATCCTATCGAGTCTCGGGCGGCCGCGCTCCTGATCCCACGAGAAGTAGACCAGCACGGCCTTACCGATC
>JBJHBB010000393.1:0-3297 GCA_050485265.1 Rhodothermales bacterium
CGCATCAACTACGCCGAGGGCAACTGGTCGCTCGGCGCGGGCCTTACGCCGCCCGCCTTCAGCGGCGTCCGGGTGCGGCTCGACTACGCCTACGTGGGCTACGAATTCCTCAGCGCGCCGCACCGCCTGAGCCTCTCGATGGCCTTCTAGGAAGCCATCTCACCCTCCACCTTTCTCACCTAACAACTCTCCATGGCTTTTCAGGACGCTGTCGTCCACGGGTTGCCACTGACGCGCGAAAGCTTTTCCAACCCACCGCTCGAGATGGGCATCATCCCGTTCTGGTTCTGGAACGGAGAGCTTGACCACGACGAGATGGCGTGGCAGCTCAATGAGTACCACGACAAGGGCGTGCGGTCAATCTTCCTTCACGGACGGATGGGCCTCAAGATGGGATACCTCTCCGATGAGTGGTTCGACCGAGTCAAGTTCGCCGTGGCCGAATGCAAGCGCCTCGGCATCGACATCTGGGTCTACGACGAGATGGACTGGCCAAGCGGCACCGCCGAGCGCCAGGTCCTTGACGCCTACCCGCACCTGGCGCAACGGTACCTCGACCTCGTCGCGCTCCACATCGACGGTCCCCTGTTCACCTTTCTCGAGGCGCACGACTCCCGCTACGTGAACACGGGCCCGGCAAGCCCGGTGGCGGCCTACGGCGTACGCACCGAGCAATTCCACTCCCAGATCAGCGAAACGGTCGACCTGAACAAGAACCTTTCGTTCGAGCGGACGATTCCCTGGGAAGCGCCCGAGGGCCAGTGGACCCTCATGTACTTCCTCGAGAAGGAGGCCCCCTGGTATATCGACACGCTCAACCCGGAGTCGACCGAGCGCTTCCTCGAACTCACGCATGAGAAGTACAAGGCCGCCGTCGGCGACGAATTCGGTAAGACCGTGCCGGGGTTCTACACCGACGAGCCGGCGATGTACTACTTCCAAGTCGGCCTGCAGAACCACGTCGTGCCGTGGAGCCGGCAGATGTTCAAAATCTTCCGCGAGCGCCGCGGCTACGACCTCAAGCCGTTTCTCCCTGCGCTCTACACCCAGATGGGGGAGGTCACCGCGCAGGTCCGCTTCGACTTCTACTACACCCTCACCGAGCAATACGAGGAAACGTATTACAAGCGCATTGCGGACTGGTGCCATGAGAACGGCACCCTCTTTACCGGGCACCTGCTCTTTGAAGAGCTCCTCCGCCTGCAGGCACGATGTGAGGGAAATCTATTTCGCTACCTGCGGCACATGGACATCGTGGGTGTCGACCACCTTTACCCCAAGATCGGCTCACCCACTGAGCCGCAGGAGCACGTGGCGCTCAAGATCGGGAGCTCTGCCGCCCACCACTTCGGGAGGGCGCGCCTGCTCTGTGAGTCGATGGGGGGGACCTACTGGGACTGCACCCTCGAGCGCATGAAGTGGATGGCCAACTGGGAGTACGTCCTGGGCGTCAACCTCTTCAACAATCACGGCTATCACTACTCGATCGAAGGCGAGCGAAAGCGCGACTGGCCGCCCTCGCAGTTTTACCACCACACATGGTGGGAGCACTACCCGCAGTTCACCGACTACATGGCCCGCCTGAGCCACCTCCTCTCGGGCGGCCGCCACGTGGCCAAGGTGCTCGTGCTGTACCCGATAACGAGCATGTGGACCAACTTCGTCCCGCAGGCGCAGGACGCCGTGAGTACGGTCATCGAGAGCGACTTCAATCACCTCACCGATGCGCTCCTTCGACTCCACTACGACTTCGACTACGTCGATGAGGAAGTGCTGGCCGAAGCCACCGTGGAGGATGGAAAGGTCAGGATCCGCGACGAGGAGTACGAGCTTCTGATCCTGCCGCCCGTCACCCACATAAGGCCCGAGACCTTCGACAAGATGAAGGAACTCCTGGCCGGCGGGGGGAGCATCATCGCCGACACCTTGCTCCCGGTGCACTTCATGGCGCCCGGCTCGAAAGCCCCGTCGTCACCCAACGGTGAGGCTGCGCACGTTGACCGGCTCTTCGGTGCCGACCCCGCCGTGATGCTCGACCGGTTCATTGCTGGGGAAAGCGGCGATTTCGATGTGTCCTACGGCTCGGGACCCGACGGAAAGGGCAATGTGATCGTGTTCTCGGGCTCGGGGCTGGGCAACGGAGCGGCACGCCCACAGATAAGCGACGCGGCTATGCAGGGCCTCAAGGACGCGCTCGAATACTGCCTTACCCCGGACGTGACGGTGAGCGATCCGGACGTGTTGTATCTGCACCGCGTGAAGGACGAGTACGACATCTACTTCCTGGTCAATACCCTCCAGGAGGACCGCGGGGAGGTGCACATCAGCGTCGAGCGGACGGGCATCCCTGAGCTCTGGAACCCGAACTCCGGAGAGACGCGGCCCATCGGGGAGTTCACCCTACGCGACGGGCGGCTTCATTTCACGCTCGATTTCCCCCCGAGCGAGTCCCACGTCGTGATCGTCCGCGACGGCGATCCGGGTCACCACGTTACGGAGTCGAACCTCCTCGACGTGCAACTCTCCCAGGGGCAGGTGACGGGGTATGTCGATCACGCCGACGCGCCGTTCGCCGTGCTTTCCGACGACGGTGGCCGGCTCACGGGACATGCTGCGGCCGTCAAGGATGCAATCGAGTTTCCAGACGAGTACGACTTTGCGGCCGAGCCCGTCAATGCATTACTCGTAGGCAACTGGCGGATGCGCTACCTCGAGGAGGGCGTTTCGAACGGCCGTGGCTTCGAAGCGCCTGAGGTAGATGACGCCGACTGGCTGCCGGTGACCAACGGTGCCTGGGAGATGCAACTCCCCCAGGAACGCGACGATGCGCGCTACCCGGTACTTCTGCAGTATCGGACAAGCTTCGAGGTCGACTACCTCCCCCAGAATCCGCGACTGATGATCGACGGATTCCGAGGCCAGGACGTGCGACTGTTTCTGAATGGCCACGCCATCGAGGATGAAGGTGAGCGAAGCTGGCTAGACGCAGAAATCCGCGAGGTAGACATAGGTCAGTTTCTCGTCAAGGGGCGCAATGTGGTGGGCATCGAGATGGTCGCTACAAAGCGCACCGACGGTGTGCTGGATCTCCTCAAGATCATCGGCGACTTCGCGCTGGAGGCCCGCGGTGAGAATGGCCACGCCATCGTTGCGCCGCGCAAGCGTATGCGACTCGGGTCGTGGACGGATGCCGGCTACCCGTTTTTCTCGGGGACGGGCGTGCTGCGCTGCGAGATCGACATTCCCCATGAGTACCTCGACGGCCGGCTGATGTTGGAAGCCGACCCTGGCGAGGAC
>JBJHBB010000394.1:0-3285 GCA_050485265.1 Rhodothermales bacterium
GAATCATCCCCGCTGAAACCGAGCTGGACACGCTCGTTGACGCGACGGGATCGATCCGGCCCACAGCCGGCGACTTCCTTGGCCGCTTTCTCGCCGGCCGTGCCGACGATCCGTATTTCGGCTCGATCGAGGCACAGGGATACATTGGGTTCATTCGGCCGGACGTCTTCCCGCCGGGCTACCTCGTCGGCAATGTCGATGAAGCCATCCTGAGCCTTCGCTCCAACTACGTGTTCGGTGACACGGCGTTTGCGGCCACCTTTGACGTCTACGAGATCGATAGAGGCTGGAGCGCACTGACCTTCCGGGCTGACTCGACACTGGATCTGGGTAAGGAGCCGGTAACCTCATTCGAGATCAGCGCGTCGGATACGCTCGTGTCGGTCAACCTCCCCGAATCCTGGGTTGCTGCGCGCGATACAATCCTTCGTGCCGACAATTTCGCCGACGCCTTCCACGGATTCGCAGTCGTGCCTCGTTCCGACAATCAGATGGTGGTGGGCTTCACCGGCCAGACCCGTCTTCTAGGGATCCGCTTTACCGACGACGGCAACGGGAATGGCAACGGTAATGGAAATGGCAACGGCTCGGTGCAGGCGGACACCGTGGTGTACCCCTCGATCCAGGTAGCTTCCTCCATCGACCGTGACCTGAAGACTGCCAATCCGCCCCAGGATATCGTGCCGCTCCAGGATGGGGCCGGGGATGGTCTTTACCTGAATCTCAGGCTAGATACCCTGGACACCCCGGCCATTGCCGGCGGGTTCGTTCGAGTCGAGGCCGACACGCTGGTGCTGGATCAGGGCATTCCCTCCAGCTTCGTGCGTCCGCTTGCGCGGACCATCGCGCTATATGGTGTTCGCGCTGACGGCCCGCCCGTACTGCTTGCCGAGGCAGGCCTCGACGAAGCGACGAGTTCGTACACCTTCGCATCGACCCAGTTGAACCTGGTTCTGCAGGATCTGCTGCTGGACCGGGGGCCGTTCGATCGGATGGCTATCGGCTTTCTCAGCTCGCCCTCGTCGGTAAACGTCGCCCCGTTGACGCTTGACCAGGAGAAGCCGCCGCGTGTCGTGCTGATCGTGTCGCCGACCAACTAGACCTTCTGCGCCAATCTTGCAGCCGCCCATGCCGGCCAGCCTCCGAGCAGCTCTCTTTCTGACCATCGCGTTCTTCGTGGCCGAGCCAGCCCTCGCCCAGGTCACGTCTAACTACGGGAGCGTGTACTCGCGCTTTGGTGTCGGCGATCGGGTCGAGTTTCAATCCTCACAGTCGGCTATGATGGGCGGCGCGGGCGTAGGCCTGCGTTCCACCATATACCACAGCCTCAGCAATCCCGCGCTGTGGAGCGATCAGCAGCTCGTCCGGCTGAACATTGGCGCGCACGTCCAAGGCTTGCAGGCCGAGGACGCGACGGGCGAACGCTCGCGCCTTACCGCCAGCGGACTGAATGCGCTCCAGGTTAGCGTTCCTCTGCTGGAGAATCGACTTGGAGCCAGCGTCTCACTTCGACCTTATACGCGCGTCAACTACAGCGTTCTCAGGACGGGGGAGATCATTGAGCCCGATGTGCCCGTAGACACTGTGTTCTACCGAGCATTTCTTGAGGGCGACGGCGGACTTCAAGAGGCCCAGTTGGGAGTGGGCTGGCGCGTGGCCGACTGGCTATCGTTGGGTGCATCGGGCCGGGCGGTCTTCGGAGTGATCGAGAATCGCCAGCGAACCGAGTTCACCCCGGCCGGCGCCTTTTTCGAGACACGGATCGCGGAGCGTACGCGAATGTGGGGCTTCGGAGCCACGTTGGGTGCCGTGGCGACCACGACGGGCCTACTTGGTGACCGGGACGTGCTCTCGTTGGGCGCGTCAATGACCCTTCCTATGAATCTGCAGTCGCGAAGGGTGCAAACCCTCGGCGCTACGCTCGATCAGGACACGCTCCGGGCCGTCGCTCACGGCACCACGGAGATTCCGCTCAATCTGAACGTAGGCCTGGGCTACATGCCCGACTCGCGGTGGCAGTTCGCCATGGATGTCAAGTACGAGCCATGGTCAAGTTTCTCCAGCGACTTTGTCTTCAGCGGTTATGATCCCGGATCGGGAACGCACGAGTTGCGTGACCGTCTGAGGCTCGGCGGAGGCTTCCAGGTGACTCCTGCGGGCACTGACCGTGACGCCCCCTTCCTTGCTCGGTCCGCTTATCGACTGGGGGCGTACTACGATCAGGGCTACGTGGCCCCGAGAGACCATGGGATCTCGACGGTTGCACTCACCGGAAGGCTCAGCATGCCGGCCATGCTGCAAGGCGTCCGTTTCGACATCGGCTTCGAGGCCGGATCTCGCGGAACCACCGGCGACGGCTTGGTCCGGGATTTGTTCTTAATGGGGACGGCCACCATCAACTTCGGTGAGAGGTGGTTCATCCGACGACAGTTCGGATGAGCGCCCGCCCCAGAAAGCTGACATCTTCCTCCCTGACAGACACCACCCGCCCATGATTCGCACTTTCCTGACGCTTGCGCTGCTCCTGGGAGTAGTCGCGCTCGCCCCGCCCTCCGCCTCGGCGCAGACCAGCACCATCGAATGCGACGTCGATGAGCAGCAGAAGCGCATCCATTACAGCCTTTATTTCGAGAATTACCGCGCTCAGAACTACGAGGCCGCCCTCCGCGACCTGGAGTGGATCCTCGAGTGCGCTCCTGGTTTTGGCGGGCAGACCCAGGATGACCGAAACTTCCGCCGGGCCGTGGAAATCCACGAAGCCCTCGCTGCGGCCGCCGAGGGCGAAGCCACCCGCCGTGAGCACCTCGACCAAGCACTGGCGACTATCGATGCCGCAGTGCCCAGTTTGCAGGACGCAGGAGTGGAGGTTGATGAGTACGCGTGGATGCTTCGCAAGGGGCGATTCATCCAGTCTCACAGCGAAGTCCTGGCAGATATCCAGCACATGGCCTGTGAACTCTATGAGGACGCCTTTTCCATGCGGCCGGACGACACCGAGGACTACTATCTCCAGGTGATCGCCTTCTGCCGCGCCGAAGCCGCAATCGTCGACGACACTCCTGAGGCCAAGCGCGAGGCGCGCACCTTCCTGCAGGAGACACTGAGCGCACAGGCCGACGAGCCGGGCACCCGGGACTACATACAGACCCAGGCTGACCGCCTCATCACCACGCCGCGCGAGCAGTTCGCATGGATCCATGAGCGCTATCAGGCCGAGGGCGACGAACGTCTCACCAACGATCAGATCGAGCAGCTCTACACCCTCAACCAGCAAGCCGGCTCGGA
>JBJHBB010000395.1:0-3275 GCA_050485265.1 Rhodothermales bacterium
CGCGTGCCCGTTGACCGCCGCGATGATGGGTTTGTGATGGGTGTAGATCCGCTCGAACAGTCCGGCCAGGAGGCGGGAGTCCGCCAGATTCTCCTCGTGCGAAGCGGTTTGCAGTCGCTCGAGCGCAGCCAGGTCGGCACCAGCGGAGAACACCTTTCCAGCTCCGGTCAAGACGACGGCGCGGATTTCTTCGTCGCGGTGAACCGCGTCAAGCGCGTTGCGCAATGCTGACACCAGGTCGGCGCTGAGTGCGTTGCGCTTGTCAGGGCGGTTCAGGGTGAGGGTCAGTACCGCTTCCTGACGCTCGATCTTGAGTGATTCGCTCATATTTGTCGTCTGGCCGCGGGAAGGTAAAGGCCGACACCCCGTTCCCGCACATGATCGACGATTGGAAACAAGCGCAGGGCTAGATGGTGGGACGAGGTGATCACGCCAGTGCACATACACGGCGTCGATCAGGCACTTCTAACCAATCAGCACCCATCCCCCATGAAGCGTTTCCTTCCCCTTCTTGCGGCCGCACTGGTCGCCATTGCACTTCTAACACCTCGCGCCGAGGCCCAGGTCCAATTCATGCCGTATCTCGGATACGACTTTGATGTCGGGGGCGGCAGCCTCCTGATTGGAGTCGGTGCCGAATTCGACTTCCTCCCGGCGGGCGCGGTCATGCTCGCGCTACGGCCTTCGGCTGAATACTACTTCGTCGACGGAATCGACTTCTTCCAGTTGAACGCTGATGCTATCGCTCAGTTGGGCGGACTTGCGCCGAACATTGGCATTTTCGGCGGGGGCGGACTGGGCATCGGTTTCGCAAGTGTCGATGTCGGCGATTCAAGTGCTTCAAGCACCAGCGTGGGGCTCAACCTGCTTGGTGGCCTCGAGTTCGGTGGTGGGTTTACAACGCCCTTCGTCCAGGGTCGCCTGACTCTGATGGACGGTACCCGTTTCGGACTTCAAGGTGGTGTCAAACTGAATCTCTAGCCGCACATGTCATGTGCCTCCCGGGGCGGCCTCATTCGTTGAGGCCGCCCTTTTCATTTGGACTCGTCTTGAGGCAGGAATGAGCCGGCAACGTTATGTCGCTTAAGAACAGTTGTGCCCTGGAAGAGCCGATTGGCCATGAAACGGTCGGTGATCCTAAGGTATGCAAAAGGGCGTATTGCATATGAACCGTACTTCTTACCTTTGCAGCGCGGGGTCCCACTCCCGCACTTCCCCACACACATACCTCTAGAGCACATGAAAAAGCTCGTTACCCTGATTGCAGTCGTCGCGTTTGCCATCCCATTCCTGGCACCGCGCGCGGAGGCACAGTTCACGTTCATGGCCTTCGGTGGCTATGACCTCGATGTCGAGGAGCTCTTCATCGGCGTCGGTGCCGAGTTTCCGCTGATGCCGGCCAACGGGCTGCCCTTCGCGTTGGCGCTGCGTCCGAGCGCAGAGTACTTTTTCATGCCCAGCGAGTCCGACATGGGCTTCGAGGCGAGCATGAGCCTCATCCAAATCAACGCAGAGGCCATCGCTGACCTAGCCGACGTAATCGATGGCCCCATCGGCCTCTTCGCTGGCGCTGGTCTCGGAATGGCCTTCATTAGTTCTGAGTTCTCTGGCGGAGGCGTCAGCATCTCCGACAGCAGCACCGAGCTTGGACTAAACCTCCTTGGCGGCGTCGAGTTTGGTATCCCCTTCGTTCAGTTTCGTCTGACGACAGCCGGATCGACACGCGCCCAGCTGATGGGTGGCATTCGACTAGCGCTCTAAGGAGACGCCTCGACTGAAGACCGTTGCAGGCGGTCCGGCAATGGCCGGACCGCCTGTTTGCATTAGGGCGCGCTAACGCGTTCAGCCCAGCTGGCCATTCTCTTGACCTCCGCGTGCGCGGTGAGGTCGTGGTGAAGAGGCGTCACCGAGACGAAGCCGTGGTCGATGGCTGCCAGGTCGGTATCGGCGCCCTCATCGAGATTGATGAACTCGCCGCCGAGCCAATAGTACGGGCGATCCATTGGGTCACGACGCTCCTGGAACTCCTCCTCCCAGCGCGACCTCGCCTGGCGTGTGACGCGGACTCCCTTGATCTCATCCAGCCCCAGGTCCGGCACATTGACGTTTAGCAGTAGGCCGGGTGCGAGACCATCGTCCACCACGCGCTCAGCGATCGCGCGCGCGTAGCGCCCGGCCGCCTCGAAGTCCGCGTCGGGGCTCCAGGAGCAATGACTCACGGCGATAGACGGAACGCCGAGAATGGCCGCTTCCGTTGCAGCGCTCACGGTCCCGGAATAGATCACGTTGACCGCGGTGTTAGGGCCGTGATTTACTCCGCTCACCACGAGGTCGGGACGACGGGGTAGCAGCTTCTGGACGGCCAACTTCACGCAATCGGCGGGGAAGCCATTGACCGCGCGCGCCCAGATCGGGCCACGCGGTGTTTCGAATGGCCAGGCGTGTGCTCGCAGGGGATCGCGTACAGTGATGGCGTGACCAACGGCACTCCTTTCTTCGGTCGGCGCCACGACGGCGAGCGTGCCCAGACCGTCGAGTGCTGCGGCGAGCGCGGAGAGGCCTCGGGCGTCGATCCCGTCATCATTCGTGAGGAGAATGAGCGGTGTATCGTCGTCCAGCTCCAGCGGGACGTGCCTGGGGTTGCGTTGCATGGAGCGCTAGTAACTCTCGTCCTGAGTGGGGAAGTCTCTGTTGCGGACATCGTCTATGTACCGGCCGACGGCCTGCGTCACGACGGAGGTCAAGTCGGCATAGCGGCGGACGAAGCGCGGATTGAAGTCCTTGGTCAGGCCGAGCATGTCGTGCGTGACGAGCACCTGGCCGCTAGTCCCCGATCCCGCACCGATCCCGATCGTCGGGATGTCCAGGGCCTCGGTTACCTGAGACGCAAGCGCACTGGGAATCTTCTCGAGCACCAGAGCAAACGCCCCTGCCTCCTCGAGGATGAGCGCGTCGCGGCGAAGCTGGTCCGCCTCGGCATCCTCGCGGGCGCGCACGCGGTACGTGCCAAACTTGTAGATCGACTGCGGGGTCAGACCGAGGTGGCCCATCACCGGAATCCCCGCCGACACGATGCGGTCGACGGCTTCGCGAACCTGATGCCCACCCTCAAGCTTAACCGCGTGAGCGCCCGTCTCCTTCATCACCCGGATCGCGGAAATCAGCGCCTCCTTGGAGTTGCCCTGATACGATCCGAAAGGTAGATCCACGACCACGAGCGCTCGGCGAACCCCTCGAACCACGCACTGCGCGTGATATATCATGTGATCCAGCGT
>JBJHBB010000396.1:0-3274 GCA_050485265.1 Rhodothermales bacterium
CCCCACTCCGATCACCCCCAGCGTCTTGCCCGCCAGTTCCGAGCCGTCGAACCGCGTCCTGGCCCATTCACCTCGACGCAGCGACTCGTGTGCCGCGGGGATCTTCCGCGCGAGCGACAGAATCATCGCGCAGGTGTGCTCGGCAGTCGAGATCGTATTTCCGTCGGGCGCATTGATCACGAGCACGCCTCGCCTGGTAGCCGCGTCGAGGTCTACATTGTCCACGCCCACGCCAGCGCGTCCGATCACCTTCAACTCATCGGCCGCTTCGATGAGGTCGGCCGTCACCCGCGTCCCGCTCCGAATCAGCCACGCCGCGGCACCCGGTACGATCGAAACGAGCTCTTCTGGAGACCGGCCGATCTGCACGTCGGGCTGAAGCCCGGCCTCTTTCAGCAGAGCCAGCGATACATCCGAGAGAGGATCGGTGATGAGCACGCGCATGCGCTTCTAATCCAGTTGGCCCAGCAGCGTTGCCCACCGCCAGAGCTCATCGGCTCCCGATTTCTTCTCCGCCGAGGTCATAACCACTGGCAGATCCAGACCTCGTTCTTCGAGATATGTCCCGAGTTCCCTCAACCGATTGTGCTGCTGATTGCGAGAGAGCTTGTCGGCCTTTGTAAGCGCAATCACATAGGGGACGGTACCGCCGACGAGCAGCGCCAGCAGCTCCTCGTCCATCTTAGTTGGTGGATGGCGACTATCCATGAGATGGAAGATGACGCTTAGCTGCTCGCGCTCCGTTACGTAGCGGCCGATGAGCTGTTGCCATCGTTGCCGCTCCTTCTGCGAGACCTTCGCGTAGCCGAATCCGGGGAGGTCGACCAGATAGAAGCCGCCCTCACCCTGCTCGCCGGCGTTCACGAGGTAGTAGTTCAGCGACGTCGTTTTGCCTGGCTTCTGCGAGGTGTGAGCGATGGCACGCCTTCCCACCAGGTAGTTCAGCAGTGAGGACTTCCCCACATTGGACCGGCCCACGAACGCGATCTCGGTACGGCCGTCGCCGGGGAGGGACTCCCAGTTGGGCGCGCTCTTGACGAACCGAACATCTCGGACGGTCATGACATCGTGTCTTCGAGTGGCACGATGCGCCGCGCGGGAACTACAACTACAACGAGGCGCCGGGCCGATGGGTCAGGCTACGCGCTCGAAATGCGCTTTGACTGTGTCGCCGATTTCGGCCGGGTTTTCGATCACGGCAATACCCGCCTCGCGCATCGCGTCGAGCTTGGCATCTGCTGTTCCGGCGCCGCCAGAAACGATAGCGCCGGCGTGTCCCATCCTGCGTCCTGGAGGCGCCGTCCGACCGGCGATGAAGCCGAAAACTGGCTTCGACATGTGCTCCTTAACGAAGGCTGCTCCTTCCTCCTCGGCAGCGCCGCCGATCTCGCCGATCATCACGACGGCCTCGGTAGCGTCGTCGTCATTGAAGAGCCTTAGCGCGTCGATGAACTGCGTTCCGATGATCGGATCTCCGCCGATTCCGACAGCGGTGCTCTGACCCAGGCCCTGGCGGGTCAACTGGTCAACCGCCTCATAAGTGAGGGTGCCAGAGCGCGAGATCACGCCGATCGGTCCATCCGAGAAGATCATCGTTGGCATAATGCCCACCTTCACCGAGTCTCCGGGGGTCAGGATGCCAGGGCAGTTGGGGCCGATGAGCTTGGCACCAACCTTCTGCACGTAGTGGTAGGCCGGAATCATGTCGGCAACCGGAATACCCTCGGTGATGCACACGATCACCTCGATGCCGGCCTCCGCAGCCTCGATCACCGCGCCGGCGGCGAACGCGGGCGGTACAAAGATCACTGACGCATTGGCTCCGGCCTCGTCCACCGCCTCACGCACCGTGTTGAACACCGGACGGTCGAGATGCTCCTGACCACCCTTGCCCGGCACAACCCCTCCGACGACAGCGGTACCGTATTCGATCATTTGCTCGGCGTGGAAGCTGCCCTCCTTACCCGTGATGCCCTGCACGACGAGGCGCGTGTTTCGATCGACCAGAATGCTCATTGTCTAGAGAGGAATTGGCGGGAGATCTGCGATGGGGAAGGGAAGCTAGACCTCCCACCCCCGTCTCTGATGTGGTTTTACTTGAAGACGTCCCAGCACTAGCGCGATTGCTCGGATCCTTCCGAGGGAGGTGGCGCGGTGGGCGGAGGAGCCTGTTCCAGTGGGCGGTGCTCGGCGGGCGGGACCGGAGGAGGTGGGGCGTGCTCCCGCTGTGCGGGCGAGTCTGAGCGCGGCGCCGGCGTGTGATGCGGCGCGTCGATCCGGCGCTGCGGCGTCGGCTCGTTGATATCGAGCTCACGCTTGATGTCCGTGGTCGCATCCTTGAACTCGCGGATGCCTTTGCCCAGGCCGCGAGCGATCTCGGGAATGCGCTTGGCACCGAAGATCAGCAGGATTGCCAGAAAGATTAGAATGAGCTCAAGCGGGCCTAGTGAACCCATTGCGCTGGCCTTAAGCAGTTGGCGGAGAATCAAGGTACGCAGCCCCCGCCGCACGGACAATCGCGGCGATCAGCTGATGCGCTCGTGAGCAGTGAATCGTGCGTGAGAAGGATGAGCGCCCACGCAAGCCGATCGATTGATCGATCCGTAGCTTCACTCGAAATCCTGCGCTATGCCCGACACACGACTTTCTCGAGAGGATCTGCTGGCCTGGCCAAAGGCGGATCTTCACTGCCATCTCGACGGCTCCTTAAGGCTCGAGACCATGCTCGAGCTTGCTGAAGAGCAGGAAAAGCTCGATTTGATTCCAGCGCGCGATCTTGAGGGGCTGCGTACGGCTCTTCGGCAGATAGACCACGCAGCGACGCTCGAGGAGTACCTCGCATGGTTCGGGTACACGCTCCCCCTGATGCAGTCACGCGAAGCACTCAGGCGAATTGCCTTTGAGTTGGCTGAGGACGCGGCCAACGAGAACGTGCGGCACCTCGAAGTCCGTTTCGGCCCGATCCTTCACACGGCGGAAGACCTTTCGATGGAGGAGGTCACCGAGGCTGTGCTGGCTGGCCTGGAGTCGGCAGCACAGGGGTACGGGATGAGCACTGGCCTGATCGTATGCGGCCTGCGCGACCGCTTCGAGAGCGCCTCGCTAGCACAAGCAGAACTTGCCGCGAGCTACGTTCGACGTGGCGTGGTGGCGTTCGACCTCGCAGGAGGCGAGGCGGGCAACCCTCCCAAGCAGCACTTGAGCGCTTTCTATCACGCTCGCAATCATCTCCTGGGAATCACGGTGCATGCGGGCGAGAACTACGGCCCAGATT
>JBJHBB010000397.1:0-3271 GCA_050485265.1 Rhodothermales bacterium
GCCCGGCAAGCTCCCCGCCTGCTAGACGCGCTTCTCACTGGAGCACAGCAGCTCGAGATCAGGCATGTACGTCGACTTCAGCATTGCTACGATGTCGACATCTGAGTCGCCTCGGATGTTTGTCGCGTTCGCGTACGAACCCTGCAGGAACGCCTCGTAGTCGTACCTCTTCAAGCCAGGCGCCTGGTCCAAGGCAGCCTTGATGGACGCGTACGTGCGCTCCGCCGAGTCCTTCGCCCCCTTGGCGGTCAGGTTCCGAGCTTCAAGTGCGGTTACCACAGCTGCCCCGTCGGTCGTTGAACTGGGCAACCATGGTCGCACGGGCGTGTGACACATGGCAGGAACCGAGCCAAGGGTCGTGGATAGCCTCAGGCGGCGAGTGGGCCGATCGACTCGCCCGTGCAAGGGACCAGCGCGGCGCTCGACCACGGGGCCGCAGGGCAACCACTGGACCTTGTGCAGGTCGGGGCGATGCCAGGCTTGGTTCTGGCGGGCAGCAAGCTGCCACGAGGAGACCTACGAGTTGAGCATCACGGACATCACGAGGAACGCCATCATCGACGAGATGGTGCTGTCCGGAACTCACTGGGCCGGTCGACTGGATGAACCTGCTTTCCTCGCTCGTCTCTATCCGATCGATGAGCTTCCGTCGACTGACGGTCGGTTCGAGACCGCAGAGCAGGACATCTGGCAACACCGGGTCAACAACCCCTTCGACTGGCAAGATGACTGGATCTTCACCGACGAACGCTTCGGACTCGCCTCCGACGACGAGATGTTCCTCAACTTCTTGGCCGCGACCCTGCATCCTCGCGTGCGCCCCGACGCCGAGGAAGCGAGACAACTCGCCGAGTCGTACAACCGACACCTGCGCCAAGACGGCTACGAGTTGATCGTTGCCTCCGAGATCTCTGGACGACCCGTCTATGCAGCCCGGCATGCGCTTGAGGTGCCCTCAAGTCTTCGACAGGTGGAGGAGGCGAGTATCGGCGATCGGGACTACCTCTCGCGCCAGATCACTCGGATGGAGACATCTATCGAGGCGGATCCCGAGCTCGCCATCGGTACGGCGAAGGAGCTCATCGAGACCGCCTGCAAGACGATCCTGCAGAGTCGGGATGTAGTGCCCGACCGGAGCTGGGACTTGCCGCGCTTGATGAAGGAGACCGCGAAGGAACTCAAGCTGACGCCTGAGGGGGTGTCAGACGATGCGCGGGGTGCAGACACCATCCGCCGGATACTCGGGAGCTTGGCGTCGGTCGTGGCAGGCACAGCTGAACTGCGGAACCACTACGGGACCGGACACGGTCGTGGGCCAGACGTCGTAGGGCTCGAACCACGCCATGCCCGCCTCGTTGTGGGCGCCGCCAGCACGCTCGCCACCTTCCTGTTCGAGACGTTCGACCAGCGATCGATGGTCGCCCCCGACTGACCGCTCCGGCAGCCCGGTAGCGAGATGCCATCACCCTCACGTTCGCGCTGGCCTACGAAGCCTTCGCGACGTGCGCCCCTATCGGCAACTGGGCGGGCCTGTCTCAGCCATCCTGCATGCTGGCTTCTAAGCGCTGCTCAGGGAGGTCCCGATGATGATCGAAGCGCCCCAGCTCGACCAGCTCGATGACGACTGGCTCGAGGAGTTCGTCCGCCAACGCGCGCTGGCGCATGTGGTCGCGGCTGGGTGTCCCGACGCCATCTCTGGTGAGCTTGCGGCCATCACGGATCAGTGGCTGGTGGTCGAGAGGACGGACGGCGTGCTGCGCTTCGTCCGCCTCGATCGGGTGGTGGCCGTGGATGTTCCGTACCGCGACCGGGGCTAACGGAGCGAGCCCGAGACAACCTTGGACAGGCCATCGGTGGGACGCCAACGTACGGACGAGTTGCGTCCGCCGCCAGGAGCCTTGCACCGGAGCCCGCTGAGCCGTTCGGCGTCTACGGCGCGTGAGCTCTACTTCCGCAGCAGTGCGTCGTCAAGGTCGTTGATGAATAGTCGCAGCAGGTCGCCTTCCTTCAGCTTCTTCCGTTCCAGACCGAGGTCCTTTCGCACGGCGAAGATGAACTCCTCAAGGAGTCTCATGCCCGCCATCGGGTCCGCCCCAGACTCCCGGTCGAAGTTCGCACCACGAACGTTGAGCCACGCTCGAAGCACATCATCCGAACCCCAGATGATCACCTTCTCCGTGAACTCCCCCATGATCCGAGCGATGTCGTCCTCTGTTGGCTTCTTCCTCTGGCTCTTGGGTGTCGTGGCACCGAGCGTCCGAAGCAAGCCGCCCACGAACTCCTCGTAGACAGGAATCCGCTTCGCCCGCTGCTCCGCCTCGGCCTGCCTGCGCCGGTCCAGTTGTCGCGTCAGGAACGCCGACACGATCGCAACCATGACTGCGGTGAAGGCGGCGATGATGGACGTGAGCACTTCTGGAGGCAACTGCCGGAGCGCTCGACCGGTCGCGACGGCCAGGGCGATGAAGCCTGCAGCCAGGAACACCAACAACAGGACCGCCAGGGCCGTCTGCCACCACGGGACGGGTTCCCTCGTGGCGCGGCTCACGGCGCGGTCTCAGCGGCACCCGTCGCCATCCGCGTCTGCACCCACTTGTCCGCGAACAGCTCGGTCTGCTGCATGACCAGTTGGACGGCCTCCTGGGAGTAGTCCGGTGGGTACCCACGTCGGGCGAGCAGCAGCGCGACCTTTGAGCGGATCTCCGCCTGCACCGTCTGCTTGCGGTTCCAGTCGACCTTGACCGACTTCTGGAGCTGGTCGACGAGTTCGGCGGCGAGCGCCTTGAGCTTCTCGTCCCCCATGTCCGCGAGCGCAGCACCGTTCTGGGCGATGGCCTCGTAGAACGCGTACTCATCGCGCGACATGTCGGACTGCTCGACGCTGTCATGGGTGTCGCGCACCTCGCGTGCGAGCTCGATGAGGTGTTCGAGCAGCTCGGCCGCCGTGATCGCGCGGTTGCGGTAGGCGGTGATGGAGCGCTGGAGCTGCTCGGAGAAGCGCTTGTGCTGAACCACTGACGTCTTGCCTACCGAGTGGATCTCGTCGTTGAGCAGCTTGCGGAGCAGTCGACGTTTCTCGAAGTTGCGTATCTGCTCGTCAATGGCGAACTTCCCACCGCTGACCAGTTCGACGAGTGGGAACACGAAATCACACATCACACGTTCATCCATGAGAACATCAAGCAGCACATGGACGGATTTCACCACCACGCCCATCCGATGGGGATGCTGGTATCGACTGTCGGTGCCTTGTCGACGATCTACACGGATG
>JBJHBB010000398.1:0-3263 GCA_050485265.1 Rhodothermales bacterium
GAGGTCGTGGGCGTGAACACGTTCATCTTCTCACCGAGCGGCGGAACTGTCGGGCTTGGCTTCGCGGTGCCGGCATGGCGCGTGCGTCGCATCATCGAGGAGCTTCGAGAGACGGGCACCGTCAGGCGGCCTCCGCCACCGGGGCTGACCGTGCGGCCGATCAACCAGCGCGTAGCACAGATGCTCGAGCTGGACGTCGACCGTGGGCTCCTGGTGACGAACGTCGAGCCGAACAGTCCTGCCGCGCGGGCGGGCCTGCAGCCGTACGACGTCATCCTTACCATCGGAAACCAGCGCGTGGCTGACGCTGCTTCGGCGGGCGCCTTGCTCCGCTCGTACAGTCCCGGCGAAGCCGTCGCTGTGACGTTCATCCGTGAGGGAGAGCGTCGCGAAGTGCGGATGGTACTAGGCTAGCCGCTGTTCCAGTCATCTCAAATCGGCAGAATGAACAGGTTACTTGCAATCGTCCCAGTGCTCATCGCCGTGCTCTCCATGTCGGCAATCGCCCAGGATCCTCAGTCCGCTGATGCGCCTCAGCCGATTAATGTCGCTCAAGACTCAGGGACGGACTGGGCCACCGTGGTTGAGACCGGCGAAGGAACGCTACGTGTGCTCTATGTGCCCGCCGAGGGCTTCGCCTATGAGGACGATGCCGGGCATCTGACGGGAGTGACCATCGAGATCGCGCGAGACTTCGCGGCCTGGGTGGAGGAGGAGACCGGCGCCGCGTTGCGAGTTGATTTCGTCTCCGAAGACGACTGGCGGACGTTCTACAACCGCGTCCGTGACGGCCGAGGTGGGCTACTCGGCCTCGGCAACGTCACCATCACAGAATCCAGGCGGGATGAGCTGCACTTCTCTCCGCCGTACCTCACCAACGTGGCCGTTCTGATCACGCGCTCGGGGATGGACGAACTGGCCGAGATCGAGCGCATTGGTGAGGTGTTTGCCGGGCTCCGCCCACTCGCTTTCGAAGGCACACTGCACGAGGATCGGCTCACCGATCTCCGCGACCGCTTCCACCAGGAGGCCCAACTCGATTTCGCTTCCTCGAACGACGAGATCATCGAACGCACTGCCGGCGGAGGCTACTACGCGTACGTGGACGGATACAATTTCTGGCGTGCCGAGGCACAGGGCGTCGAGGTCATGAGACACGCGGCGGGTGACGACCCCGCAGAAGAGTTTGGCATCATCATGCCCCTCGATAGCGACTGGCACGATGTCGTCCAGGCCTTCTTCGATGCGGGCGACGGGTACCGCGCCGGCGAGCGCTACCGCGAACTGCTTCGGACCCATCTCGGCGACGAGGTGGCTGCGGTGCTCCTGGCAGCCGCGGACAATTCGTAGCGCGCCGCGTGCACTTCGCCGTAATACCGGCACCATCGCTTGCCATCAGCACTGCATAGGCGAATCTTAGCGCGCTGGGTTGACCATGCTACCTTGATCCGATCGATCCCCCTTCTTCTGTGCGGCCTGCTCCTGGCCGGCTGCCTGCCCGGGCAGCAGCGCACGACGCCGCGCGAACTGTTCCCCGCGGACTCGCTCTCGCGCCAGATCGCCGAAGCTGCACAGGTGGACACGCTGGAGGTGGTCTGGCGCGCCGAGGCGCCCAACCAGGTCCGTTTTCCGCTCACATTGAATTGGTCGGGGAGCGGCATCTTCGTCGCCGACGCGCAGCAGGGCGCGCTGCACAGGTTCGATGAGGAGGGCAATCATCAGGCAGGTTTCGAGGACGGCGCGCTGCAGTATCCATTCATCGCGGGCGTTCAGGGTGACACAGTGGTTGTCCTGAGCCGGGGTCGCGAGCACCTCGCGTTGGTGAACATGGGCCCTGGCGCGGAGCCGGCGTTGGTCGGAACGGTCCCGATTCCAGCCGGCCGCAACCCAGTCGCCGCCGTCCATGCGGACGGGTTCGTCGTCAAGGTGGCCGACCAAAACGACGGCTCGCGCTTGATCGACCTCGACCGTTCCGGCCGGGAGCGCGCGACCTATCCGTTGAGCGAGCCCTTCTGGCGCCACATAGGGTTCGTGCGTGTCTGGAATGAGACCGTGCTTTCGTTGTCCGGCTATCGTCCGGTGGTGGGTGTCCTGCCCCTCGGGGCGCCCCCGCTCACGCCGGTGGATACGCTTGCGTTACGGGGGTTCGACTCACCTCAGATGGCACGCAGTCGTCAGTTCGTGATGGGGGACATTCGCGAACCACCCTTGCTCGTCCCGAGCGCCGTGCCCGTCGGCGATCGGCTCTTCGTACTCAACGCGCGTGCCGGATGGGTCCACGTGGACGTGTTCACTCACGCGGGCGACTACCTGATGCTCGAGCGTACGCTACTGAGCCCTCGTCCGGATCTGGGGCGCAACTTCTTCGCTGCGGATCTCGCGGTTAAGAGAGTGGGCAACGGTTACGACATCGTCATTCTCGAGAATCGTCCCCAGCCCGCACTCGTGCGTTATCGGTGGCTCCCGGGAGGCAACGGAACAGCGCTCTGAGGGCTGCGTGACACGCGGCCACCTCGAGGTTCAGAGCGCATGCCCGCCAGTTCGGAGTTGAAGACAATTGGGGATCTGAAGTTGTCCGGGTACCGGCCGCGGTCGGTCAAGGACGAGATCCGAGCGAACCTCATCCGAATGCTGCGGTCCGGGGAGGACGTGTTTCCGGGCGTGCTAGGCTACGATCGGACGGTCATCCCTCAGATCCAGAACGCCCTGCTTGCTCGGCACGACATCCTGCTGCTGGGACTTCGCGGCCAGGCGAAGAGCCGCATCGTGCGGCAGCTACCGCGATTGCTGGACGAGGAAGTGCCGGCGCTCGATGTGGCAGGCATACACGAGGACCCTTTCCGGCCCATCACGCGGCAGGCCCGAGAACTGATCGCCGAGATGGGCGACGAGACTCCCATCTTGTGGGTGCCACGCGCTTCGCGGTACGCCGAGAAACTCGCGACGCCCGACACGTCGATCGCTGACCTGCTCGGTGACATCGATCCTATCAAGGCAGCAACGAGAAAGCTTACCTACGCCGATGAGGAGATCATCCACTTCGGACTCATCCCCCGGACCCACCGCGGCATCTTCGCGCTCAACGAGCTACCGGATCTCGCGCCACGAATCCAGGTCGGTCTCCTGAACATCATGGAGGAGCAGGACGTCCAGATTCGCGGATTCAACCTGCGACTCCCCCTTGACCTGCTCATGGTGTTCACGGCGAACCCCGAGGACTACACCAACCGCGGCACCATCATCACGCCCCTCAAGGACAGGAT
>JBJHBB010000399.1:0-3263 GCA_050485265.1 Rhodothermales bacterium
CCGATCGTCAGTCCTCGACCGTCTCCGCGCACGACGGTGCCTGCGAGGGAATAGTGTCGCCCCAGAAGCTCCGCCGCCAGCCGAACGTCTCCGTCGTCCGAGAGGGCATTTCGGACGCGGGTCGACGATACGGCGCTCTCGGCGACCATTTGCTCGGGGATGACGTCCACCGAGAATCCGAACTCTGGTCCCAGCCGATCGAGCGTTTCCCGATTGCCACTCCGGTTGCGGCCGAACGCGTGGTCGTAACCGATCACGATCTCGCGCAACCCGATAGTCCCGACCAGCACCTGGCGGACGTATTCCTCTGCCTCCAGCATCGAGAGGTCGCGCGTAAAGGGGAGCACCACGAAGCGCTCGATACCGTGCTCGGCCAAAAGCTGCGCGCGCTCGTCGAGTGTCGTCAGCAGCGGTACCGGCTCACCCGTCACCACCTCCCGCGGATGTGGATCGAACGACACCACGGTAGCCAGCCCCCCGCCCTCAGCGGCGCGTCGCCCGAGGTACCGGAGAATTGCCTGATGGCCGCGATGAACGCCGTCGAACGTGCCCACGGTGACGACAGACCCGGGCTCCCGGACGATAGCGTCTAGACCAACCTCTTCACGCATGGGCACGCCCCTCCATCAACCGTGTGAACTCATCCAGCTCGAATGCATCTTGGACGCTGAAGCCGCCTATCGCCAGGCGACGCAAAGCCGTAAGGTGCCCGCCCACCCCGAGCGCCTGCCCGAGGTCGTGCGCTAGCGATCGAACGTAGGTGCCTTTTGAGCAAGCCACCTCGAAGTCG
Organism: Rhodothermales bacterium; assembly: GCA_050485265.1. Lineage (GTDB taxonomy): Bacteria > Bacteroidota > Rhodothermia > Rhodothermales > JANQRZ01 > JBJHBB01. Next base: position 791 of record JBJHBB010000399.1, read on the forward strand.
ACGTCTTGGCCACGCCGAGCGGTCAGCTCGAATCGGTCTATGCGCACCCGTCGTGGCTTGCGCTCGACCTCCTCGCCCCGTCGCGCGGCCTTGTACAGCCTTTGGCCGCCAACCTTTATCGCGGAGTACATGGGCGGCACCTGTTCGATCTCTCCAGTGAACCGGGCACACGCGGCGATCAGATCCCGCTGAGTGACTGAGGAGGGATCAACGGACTCGTCCACCGGCGACTCGGCATCATAGCTGGCGGTGGTCTCCCCGAGCCGAATCGTCCCGGAGTACACCTTGTCCATCCCCATGAACTCGTCCTGCAGGCGCGTTGCGGCCCTTCCAATGAGCAGGATCATCAGCCCGGAAGCCATCGGGTCGAGCGTACCGGCATGACCGACTTTCTTGACGCCCACTGCGCGCCGCACTGATCGCACCACGCCGAACGAGGTCGGGCCGGCAGGTTTGTCGATCATCAGCACGCAGGGCTCCATATCGGGGGGCAGCACACTGTGCCGATCGATGATCGGGACCATGCGGCGCTACTCCTCTTCGTCGGGCTGGCGTTCGGAGCGCTCGGAGCGAATCTGCGTGAAGAGGTCCTCCATGCGCTGGGCCTGCTGCGCGGTCTCGTCCAGAAACAGCCTTAGCTCGGGAATCCTGCGCACCTGATGCCGAATGCGTGCGGCGAGGGCCTGCCTGATCTGTGGGGTGAGCTCCTCGACACGCTTGAAGGCAATCTCCCTACGTCCGGGGTTGTCCCCAAGCACACTGAGATTCACGTACGCCAGTCCCAGATCGGACGTGATCCGCACTCCGGTGACGGTCAGCATCGAGTGGCTGGCCTCGTAGAGTTCGTTCTGGAGGATGTCGGCAACCTCACGCTGGATGAGGCGCGCCATGCGCTCGGTCCGGATGGACATGGATCGCGGGGATGTCGGCTAGATGGTGAGCTTGCGGCGCTCCTCTACGATCTCGAAGACCTCGATCTGGTCGCCGACCTTGATGTCGTTGAAGTTGTGGATCGAGAGGCCGCACTCGTATCCGCTCTGCACTTCGCGAACGTCATCCTTGAACCGGCGGAGTGAGCCGAGCTGCCCCTCGTAGACGACCACGCCGTCACGAACGAGACGAACCCGGTCATTACGATGCACGCGACCGGACAGGACATAGCAACCGGCAACGGTGCCTGCCTTCGGGACGCGCCAGGTCTCGCGGACTTCGATCATGCCCAGATTCTTCTCCTTCTCCTCGGGCTGTAGCATGCCCTCGAGCGCATCGCGAACGTCCTCGATGGCGTCGTAGATGACCGAGTAGAGGCGGATGTCGATTTCTTCGCGCTCGGCGAGTTGCCGCACGCCCGCCATGGGGCGGACCTGGAATCCGAAGATGATGGCGTCCGAGGCGGCCGCTAGCATGACGTCGCTCTCGTTGATCGCTCCCACGCCGGAGTGGATGATGTCCACTGCGACCTCATCGGTCCCGATCTTCAGCAGCGAGTCCGCCAGCGCTTCGACCGATCCTGCCACGTCGGCCTTGAGGATAAGGTTGAGCGTGGCGAGTTCGCCGAGGGCCATGCGCCGACTGATGTCGTCAAGCGAGACGTGCTTCTTCTTTCGCATCGTCTGCTCGCGAAGGATCTGCTGACGCTTGGCGGCAACGTCGCGCGCTTCGCGCTCGTCGTCCATCACCACGAAGCGATCGCCGACCTCCGGTGCACCGGGGAAGCCGAGTACGCGCACCGGCCTCGAAGGCCCGGCTTCCTCGACGCGATGGTCGCGCTCGTCGAACATGGCGCGCACGCGGCCGGAGTGGATACCGGCTACGAAAATGTCGCCCACCTTGAGTGTTCCGGTCTCGACGAGCACTGTGGCGACGATGCCTCGGCCCTGCTCTAGCTGGCTCTCGATCACCGAGCCCACCGCCTCACGATCCGGGTTGGCGTTTAGATCGAGGAGTTCGGCCTCGATGAGCACCTTCTCCAACAGGTCGGGCACGCCCATGCCGGACTTGGCCGAGACGAACTCGCACTGGACCTTGCCGCCGTACTGCTCAACCAGGACATTCTCGTCGCCGAGCTGTTGCATGATGCGGTCGGCGTTGGCCTCGGCGCGGTCCATCTTGTTGATCGCAACCACGATCGGCACGCCGGCCGCCTTCGCGTGGTTGATGGCCTCCTTGGTCTGAGGCATCACCTGGTCGTCGGCCGCGACGACCAGGATCACGATGTCCGTCACCTGGGCGCCACGAGCGCGCATCGCGGTAAAGGCCTCGTGGCCGGGCGTATCGAGGAAGGTGATGATTCGCCCATCCTCGATCTCCACACTGTAGGCGCCGATGTGCTGCGTGATGCCGCCTGCCTCGCCGGCAACGACGTTTGCTGCACGAATGTGGTCCAGCAGCGAGGTCTTGCCGTGGTCGACGTGACCCATGATGGTGACGACCGGAGGACGGGGCATCGAGTCCTCGGGGGAGTCGTCGATCA
>JBJHBB010000400.1:0-3256 GCA_050485265.1 Rhodothermales bacterium
CACAATAACCCTGTGGAGCAAGGCGGAGCACGCTGAGACGGTAATCTAGCGCAGGACGCTCAACATGTTTGTTCGTAATTCCTTACGGCATTTTTGTGAAGGAAGGATAGCGGTTGTAAAGTCGGCCCGTTTCGATGCCTCCTTGGCCGGCATGCAACCTCAACGTGGATCAGCACGCCAGCCCAAACGAGTGGGGCCCGGACCGTAGCTACTACGGAGGATCTGGTTCAAGAAGGGACGCCATCATCTAGTAAGTAGCAGCCGGCGGATTGAGAGGTTGACGGCAGGCAGGGTGCTGGCCGGCCGGAAATGCGCGCTCGCCAACAGGGTCGGCCGGGGTGTCGACGCTGCAACCACCACCTAACGCCTGGCGTTAAGTCCGTTCTCCGCGCCCGACTTACGCCCACATGGACGCCGCAGACCCCACCCTGGACGCCGCCGAACCCCGCCGCGGTCCCACCGAGGAGCACGTCGGTCGCGCTCCCGAAGTGGGCCCGAACCGGGACGCCCCCGGCTACGACCCCACGATAGAGGGTTACGTCAGCATCTCCGCCGGCACTCTCGGTAGCCTCGGTGACGCCCTCGCCGCGCGGGACCTCGCCGAAATGATCGTGGACACGGTCAGTGTGGGGCTCCTCGTCCTCGACTTCGACCTCCGCGTGCGGGCCGCCAACGAGTCATTCTACGATGCCTTCCAGGTGAAGCCGGAGGACACGGTCGGCCGCCTCGTTTACCACCTCGGGAACGAGCAATGGGACCTCCCCGAGCTCCGCGAGCTCCTCGAGGACATCCTCCCCAACAAGCAGGCCTTCGACGACTACGTTGTCGAGCACGACTTCGAGGGAGTGGGCGCCCTGTGCGTAGTCCTGAGTGGCCGCCGCCTCGACAACCACCAGTTGATTCTACTCACTGTTGAGGACGAGACGGAGCGACTGACGAGGGATCGCGAGCTCCAGGAGGCGCACGGGGCGCTCAAGGCACAGACGCAGGAGGTCCGCCGGCTCGCGCTAGCACTGACGCTCGCAGAGCAGACGGAGCGGCAAAGGATCGCCTACGTCTTACACGAGGAGCTTCAGCAGGTCCTTTTCGCCGCAACGATGGCCGCGGCCAGCAAGGACGACGCCCGACTCCAGAGCCTGCTCGGCGAAGCCATGGCGCAGACGCGGACGCTCGCGCAGGATCTCAGCCCGCCGCTTCTCGAGGGCGACGATGTAGCGGACCTCATTCGTTGGGTGGCAAACCAGGCTCGAGAGCGACATAAACTGGACGTTGAGGTCGATGTCCACGACGGAGCCTCGGTGCCGCAGCCGGCCCTCCGCGTTCTCATCTACCAGTTCCTCAACGAACTGCTCTTTAACGTAGCCAAACACGCCGGGCATGGTCGGGCCCGGCTCGAGGCGGAACAGGTGGGCGGCGAACTCCGCGTTGTGGTAGAGGATCGGGGCACCGGGTTTGATCTGGCGACGCTGAGCCGATCGGACGGCTTGGGATTGCCTGGAGTTCGGGAGCGGCTGGAGCTCGTCGGGGGGCGGCTCGAGGTCGAATCGGCGCCGGGGCGAGGAACTCGCGTTATCATCATGGTGCCCGTTGAGGCCGACGGTGCGGGGTGGTAACGGGGCTTCGACCGAACACGTTTACCTACCGACGAGCGGTCACGTGGAGGAACCCCGTGCTCAGAGGGTTTGTCAACCAGAAGCCACTCAGCCGCACTATCCAGCGCCTACTGCTGGAGAGCCCCGCAGCACCCTATCTACTAGCCGCCATGGACGACAGTACACCCTCGAACGACCCGGTGGCTCCGTCCGACGTGGACCGAGAACCCCCCTCCTATGACGCCGACATCGAGGACTACGCCGGGATCTCCGACGGCGCCCTCGGTGGAGTCGACGACGTCCACGCGGCCCGGGAATTTGCCGAGATGATCGTGGACACGATCCGGGAGGGCCTTCTCGTCCTCGGCTTCGACCTCCGAGTAAGGGCGGCGAACGAGTCGTTCTACGACCAGTTCGGTGTGCAGCCTGAGGAGACTGTGGGGCACCTCGTCTACGACCTCGGGAATGGACAGTGGGACATTCCCGAGCTCCGGGAGCTCCTGGAGCGCATTCTCCCCCAGGAGCAGACACTCAATGACTATGAGGTGGAGCACGCCTTCGAGGGCCTCGGCCGGCGAGTCCTCCTCCTCAACGCCCGCCGTATGAACGACCACGAGCTCATCCTGCTGGCCCTCGAGGACATCACCGTGAGGCGGGCTGACGAGGAGGATCGGCGGGAACGCGAGCGGTTACTGGCGGAGCAGCAGGAGCGGCAACGGATCGCTCATGTCCTCCACGACGATCTCCAGCAGGTCCTCTTCGGCGCGAGGCTAGCCGCCTCTCTCGGCAACACCGAGCAGCTCGAGGGTCTCCTCGGCGAGGCCCTCGAGCTGACGCGGACGCTCTCCCACTCGCTGAGCCCGCCGTTCGTGGGTGGCGGAGACATCGGGGACCTTCTCCCGTGGGTGGCCGAGCGGCACCGGGCGCTGTACGGGCTGGAGGTGGAGGTGCAACTCAGGGGCGACGTGTCGGTACCGGACCCGTCCCTCCTCATCCTCCTCCACAAGGTTGTGCGAGAGTTGCTGTTCAACGTGGCAAAGCACGCGGGGACCGACCGGGTCCGCCTCATTGCGGACGAGGATGACGGGAATGTCCGGGTCGTGGTAGAGGATGAGGGGACAGGGTTCGACCCGGCCGCGCTGGATCAGGCGAGCGGCATGGGGCTGCCAAGCGTGCGGGAGCGGCTGGAGGTGGCAGGGGGGCTGATGAAGATCGAATCGGCGCCGGGCGAGGGAACGCGCGTAACCATCACGGTGCCGGTCGGTGAGACGTTTGCCGAGGACGTCTCATAAAACAACCCCCACAAACACTCTCGCCCCGCCGCCTTCAGCCGAACGTGCTGATTCCTAACACGCCGTCCAGGTCGTATCGGGCCTTCACCTCAATCAGGCGGTCGTAGTTGGGACCTAAAGTGGCCCGAGCCACGTCCTCGCCCTCTTCACACATGGCGAAGTTGAAGTACATGCGGTTCGAGGCGTGGGGGGCAATGGCACTCCAGAGCTACCGAGTCCAGGCGATGTTGGCATCATCGTCGGCCGGGACTTCTCAGGTCGAGTCGATGCTCAGGAGGAACTGGGAGCTACTCTCGGCAAAGGCGGGGTGGCGCGCCGGTCCGTTCGACCCCCCGCCGGTCTTGATCTTCCAGTTCGTTATGGTTGCAAGGG
>JBJHBB010000401.1:0-3239 GCA_050485265.1 Rhodothermales bacterium
TCCCAGCGGAGACCACCGGGTGGAGCACGTCCACGGCCGTGAGGGCGTTCACAGGTCGGTGGCGGTCGTAGCGCTGCGCGGCGTCGGTGTCAGTCAGGACGGTCGCGAGGTTGACGAGGTGCTCGTAGAGGGCGCGGGTCGAGCGGATGGCGGGTCGACCCTGTCCGCAGCACAGCTCGGTGACTAGGTCGTGGAAGTCCAGCAGCGCTTGGCGGATGATTGTCTCGGCTGCAGCACCTGCTGGATGCCGGTCCATCTTGATGAGACATCCGCCGACGAACTTGGACGTCGCCGCGGACAGGCGGGCCGTGAGCTCGCCGAGCTCGGGCAAGTCTGCGGCGATCTCGGCGCCGAGCGCTGCTGCGGCGTCGATGAACTGGTTGACTCCCGACGTGTCGTCGTTCACCTCATCGACTGTGCCACGCCTGCGACCTTGTGGGCCTCCCGAGGTGTCAACGGAGGTCGGGGTCCGCGTCACCGTGCGCGTCGAAGATCGCGTTCGCAAGGAACGCCTCGGCCAGCTCTGCGTCGGTGATCTGGCTGGCCCGCCACCGGTAGTAGGGCTGGCGGGCGAGCTTCAGGACCTGGCACGTGACCGTGACGGGGATTCCGTCGGCGGTGCGCTCACCCACGAGCGGGAGAACCTTTTCCCGGCAGGTTCGACTGGGACAGATACGCCGCGGCTCGACGCAGCACCTCGTTCTGCTGTTCGAGCAGCCGGATCCGCTTCCTCGCTGCGCGCAGCTCGGCGGACTCCGACGTCGTCATGCCGGGGCGGTCGCCGTCGTCGACCGCTGCTTGGCGCAGCCACATCGAGAGCGTCATCGGGTGGATCCCGAAATCGGCGGCGACCTGCTCGAGGGTGACCCCGTCGGGTCGGCTGCGGGCCACCTTCACGACGTCGGCGCGGAACTCCTGGGGATAGGGCTTGGGCACTCGGACATCCTTCCAGGCTCGCCTCGGCAAGCCAGCTCAGATGTCACCCCCACGCGCGGCAGTCCCGCTTCACGCAGTGCTCGCTGCCTTCCTGGCCCCACAAGCATTGCTTGACGGCACCCGTGTCGCATGGCATCGTCCAACTACGAGGAGTCCATATGGCAACGCATGACCACTTCCAAGTTCCCGTCTTTCGTGCATGTCTATTCGTCGCAGTTTCTAGCGTGTTCCTGGTAGCGTGCGGCCAAACTACTGAATTTCAGACCTCAGGTTCCGCCTCAGCGGAGCTTTCAGGTAGAGCGACGGCTGGCGACAACAAGGTCGACGAGAACCCGCCAGCGCAGCTCGCCGAGTCGTTCACGCTCACCCTTCCGGATGACTTCAGACCGATGCAGCCTACCAGAAGCATGGTTGAGGCGCCTCGAGAGGTTGAGCTGGTGCCGCTAGATCAGCCCCTCTCGGCCAGCGAATTCGACGTCCGCTCGCCGGGAGTGATCGAGATTGACCCGGGACCCATCCGAGAAATCGAGACAATCACTGGAGCCTCCAGCCGCCCAGGCAACGACGGTACTCGCGACTTCGTCATTGTGGAGGTACAGCGCGCCTCCGACCTTCCGGGAGAGCTACTTCGAGGCCGATTCGAAGGCGAAGACCTATCTCGGGCTTCCGGTCGATCGATCTTGACTCGTGTCGCCATCGCGAACGACAGCGGCGATCTCGAAGCGCATGTTCTTGACGGGACAAATTATGCGATGATCCTCAGTTCCGGAGTCACAGAACAAGAGTTCGAAGGACTTGTCGAAAGCTTTAGATTCGAGGCTGGGCAGTGAGATTCCAGAAAGCACCTGTCTCACTACTCGCAGCTTCGGGTGCGCTCGCCCTCCTAGCGCACACTCCAGCTGGAGCCACGAGTCCGGCGGTCGGCTCCGAGCCGGCAACAACCGAGGAGTTCTCGGCCAACCGCTTGACAGCAACGAATCTACCTACTTCCCTGAGAGCTAGGGTGCAGGGTTCGTTCAACCCGAATTGGCCTGTGCGCGTGCGTTGTATAGCGGCAGGGCGGGCTTTCAAGGACGGTTCGGGCTCAACTCGGGAAATGTATCAACTTTCGCGGATCGACAATTGTACCGTTTCGAGCGGTGCCTCAATCGAGACTTTGATCGTCAGTGGTGACAACTACAAGTGGAACGATGCGCAGACTGACCGCTCGCGTGTGACGAGGTACCACGAAGGGAACCATTTCCCACATAGATCTGTTGCGGCTGGGCGCGCGCACCTATGTGGGACGGATTGCGTGCGCTACAATAGTGCCGACTTCTTTTTCCAGCTCTTTGCTCACGCGCCGCAAGCCAACAGCGTACTGGAGCAATGTCCGAGGCGCTATCAAGCTACTGTAAGTAGTGGAGCCAACGCTCATTCTGCCTGCGGAGGCGGTCGTGCCTACAATGACAACAACGGCTTCAGTACGTTTTGGCCTCCACCGTGAGACCCAGAAAGTCGTCTGATCAGGAACTACCTGAGATAAACTATCTCCTGACCGCAGGGCTTAGCCGCAGCCTCCCTGCCGTCCTTGGGGTGGCGATTCACCATGTGATCGATCCGCTGCGCCAAGCTGGCGATCATGGGGACAGCGTTACCCGACGCTGAGCCACACACTATTGCCACGGCGTCCGCGGTGTGATTCCGCCGTGCGGAAGTCTCGACGCTCGCCGCTACTCGGGCCTCGAGTAGCTGCCCCTGATCGGAATCCTCTGTGTGGCAAGACGGCTGCACCAACACTCTCCTCTGCTGCAGCGAGAAGAACGTCCATCGTCGCGTTGTGGCCAACGTACGCGGGCCGGGCCGATTGATCCGGTGAGTCCGGCTGCGTTTAGTGCGGACCGGAAGGCTCGCGAGCGGAACCGACTGGGTTCAATCAGAATCGGAAGCCGAACTCGGGTTCCTCAGAGCGGGCGTCGACGAGGGAGTTGGTGACATACGCGTCGCCGAGATCGCGGTCCGAACTCGGCCGGGCTCGCCACTTGTAGAACGCCTTGGAGTGTGTCCCCATGTTCTTGTCAAGGGGTCAGGCGGCTGCGGGGAGGGATGCTCGCTGCTGCGGTAGGGCTCGAGGTTGCGGAGCATGGCGACGATGACGTCGCAGCGGCGGCGGGCGAGGCAGATGACCGCGGCGTTGTGCTTCTTGCCCTCGGCTCGTTTGCGGTCATAGAAGGCCTTCGACTCGGGCGAGCGCAGCGACGCGAACGCGGCGAGGAACATGGCGTTCTTGAGCCGGTGGTTGCCCCGCCCGGACTGGGACTCAC
>JBJHBB010000402.1:0-3237 GCA_050485265.1 Rhodothermales bacterium
GGATGAAGACCGCCTCCCCGCCGCAGGCCATTTTTCCTCCACAGTACACCGTGACCTTCGCCCGGACGTGCTTGCGAGACTCGATCTTCTCGGCAACCTTGATCTCGACCGTTATCTCACTACCCACCGGAACGGGCCGTAGAAACTTTGCCGAGAGCGATACGGCCACGGCCCCATGTCCGGGGTAGTCACGCCCCTGGACCTTAGAAACGACCGCGAGTAGAAAGGCTCCATGGACGATCGGCTTACCGAACGGCGTTGTCGCGGCGTAGTCAGGGTCCAGGTGAAGAGGATTGTCGTCTCCCGACACCTCGGCAAAAAGCCGCACGTCCTCGGCGGTGACGACCCGATCGAAGGTCTCCGTATCGCCAACTTGAATGGACTCGTACGTATGGGGCATCGCAGGTCGGTAGCGTGGGGATGACCGGCAATTTACCCGACCGGTCCATCATCGTCCGTCACCAGGCTCCCACCCTCACCGAGATCTAGAAATCGATCGCGGATGTGTTGGTCTGGAAGCTGGCAAGCGTCTTCGCGACCAAACAAGCGATACCGGTTGCGCGCTACCAGATCGTATCCCCAATCTCGCAGAGGCCTCGGTACGACGCGTAAGACACGGAGCGCTGGCCACATCCCCGGCAGTCGAGAGGCTATCCGGATCGCAGCATCCGACCGGATAAAACAGCTTCCCTCGTCAACGAGCGCAACCGTGTCCAGTTTGTCGCGATCCAAACCACACTCGTTCGCTAGTGCCCTTCCAACTTCAGACTGAAGCGCAGCAAACCGGAAAACGCCTTCCCTGTCCCGGGCGATGATGAACCTGACCGCACCGTTACACAGATTGCAGACGCCGTCATAAAGGACGACCGGGTTGTCAGAGCGCAATGCTTCGGTGGACGAAGAATGAGGACCAGGGCCACACCGGCCGGATGGCGATGTGCCCATGTGACGTGAATCCACTCCCCCATCGACAGAATGTGGGAATGATGGGGGAATCACTGAGGCCCCACGTACGTTCCGTCGGCGCCCGCTTCCTACCCCACTTGGATTACTGTGGACAACATCTTCCGCCGCCTGGCTCCCGCTATTCGATTTGTGGTGGTTCGACCGACGGTGGTGCTGGTCCTGGCCGCAATACTGACGGCCCTTGCGCTGACTCAGGCCACGCGGTTGACGATCGACACCGACATTGCGAATCTGCTGCCCGGTGACTATCCCAGCGTTCAGGCGCTGGAGCGCCTGCGTGAAACCGTAGGCTCGGAAACGCTCCTCGACATCGGGATTCACGGTCCCTCACACGAGGACAATGTCCGCTTCGCCGAGGATCTCATTCCTCGCGTCATGGCCCTGAGAACGGGCGATGGCGAGCCCCGCTTCGCGCGGTATGACTTCCGTCAGGACACCACCTTCCTTGCGACTCACGGGCTGTATTTCGCGACCGACGAGGAGTTGGACGAGTTGGAGCAACTCCTGATCGACGAGGCGGAGCAGGCACGCCTTACCGCCAATCCGTTCTTCTTCGATCTCGACGACGATCTGGACTGGGACGATGAGATTGACGAACCGACCTCCGACCTCGCCGCAACGCTCGGCCCCCTGACGCCGAGCGAATACTTTCTGTCGCCCGACTCCACCACGCTCGTCATTCGCTTCCTCCCGACGGGAGCGCAGACCAACCTCGGGTTTGTGCGAGGGACGTATGAGGAGGTCGATCGGGTGATCGCCGAACTCGACCCGACGAGTTATCACCCTGAGATGCAGGCGGTTGCCGCTGGTCGGTTGCTGCGGCAGCTCGTCGAGATCGAGGCTATCACCAACGATGTGCAGAGCAGTTTCGGCGCAGGAGTGCTGGCTGTGCTGTTGTTCGTGACCCTGTACTTTCTGTACAAGGCCGTGCAGGTGCGGGGGATGTCGCGAGCAGTCCTGCTGCAGGAACTGGTGCGGACGCCCCTGACTGCGGTTCTTCTGGGCATTCCGCTGCTGATGAGTCTCGCGTGGACGTTCGGTCTGGCCTATGTGGCTATCGGGAGTCTGAACCTTATGACGAGCACCCTTGCGCTGGTGCTGTTCGGACTTGGGATCGACTACGGCATCCATTACTACGCTCGGTACGCTGAGGAGCGAGGCCGACAGCGCGATGTAGTTGACGCCGCTGAAACTGCGTTTCTCTCAACGGGGCAAGCGGTGGCCGTTTCGGCCATCACGACTGCCGTGGCGCTTTTCGCTTTGCAGATTGCAGATTTCAGGGGCTTCAGCGAGTTCGGGTTGATCGGCGGCACGGGCATCCTCTTCGCAATGATCTCGATGCTGGTGGTCTTGCCGGCGCTCTTGAGTCTTGCTGAGCGCTTGCGTCTCTTGAAGCTTGATGGCGACCGGATCGACTCGGCACTCACACCGACGCGAACCCGCTTCCCCGCCGTCCGTCCCGTGCTGGTTGCGTGCGGTGTGTTGACCCTGGCGGCCTTGACCTTACTTCCGCTGGAGCGTTTCGAGTACGACTTTGACCGCCTCGAACCGCGGCTGCACGAGTTCGAGCAGCGGCAGCGCTTCGTGTCGCCGGCGTTCCCCAGATCTGCTCGACGTAACCCAGCCTATCTGGTAGTCGACACGCACCAACAGGCGCAGGCGGTCGCAGACACGTTGCGTGCGCGAATGGCTCGCGATACCACGATCCTCGCGGTCGAATCACCCGTCGAGCGATTTCCGCAAGATGGGGCGTCGGCGCAGCTCCGGATCGAACGCCTCGCCGAAATTCGTGAGCTAACGGACGACACCTTTCTTCGCGATGACCCCTCCGGCCAGATCGCGCGCATTCGACGCGCAGCATCTCCAACCGCTCCAATGAGTCTCGACGACGTGCCGGAAGACCTGCGTCGAACTTACACGGATCGCGCCGGGGAGATCGGTCGCTTCGTCGTGGTGTACCCGCGCGGAGAGCTCTCGCACGACGCCCGCCTCTCTATGGCCTTCGCCGCGGACGTTGGTGAGGTGCACCTCGACGACGGCACCGTCGCTCACGCGGGTTCAACCTCGATCGTGGCTGCCGAGATGCTTCGCCTGATGCTGGCGGAGGCCCCATGGATGGTCCTGCTCACGTTCGTGCTGATCGTCCTCGTCATCCTCGCCGTCTTCCGATCCCTGTTGTGGACGGCGTTGGCCGCACTGCCTCTCGTGGTCGGCGTGCTGTGGATGCTGGGCGGCATGGTGCCTGCCGGCCTTGCCTTCTCGTTCTACAAC
>JBJHBB010000403.1:0-3233 GCA_050485265.1 Rhodothermales bacterium
CGGGTCCTCCGCTGGTGACGACCCATGAACGTGCCGGGGTGGCTGCTGGGGCTGTGATAGCGCGAACGGATCGGCCTCAACACCGGCATCAGCGGGTGGTGCGCCAGCGGATCCGGCACCGGGCTGCGGTAGAACCGGCCTCACGTCGGGCTCGGGGTCACGGCTACGTCCGGTCTGCATCTGACCCAGGAGTACCGCATGAAGAGCCTCTGTTTCCTCGCCGGGTCCCATCGCAGCCCGCAACGCGTCCATCAATGCCTCGTCGCTTCTCGGGTATGAAGAGGTGGCGATCGCGCGGCGCAGCTGGCCAAATGCTGCGCCAAAGGAATCGGCGGCATCGGCAAAGGGATTCGCAAATCCAGCGGCAAACACCGTCTGCTCCAAATCGCGCGCCGGTCCCGACTCCACACCGACAGCTAGCTGGTAGGTGCCGATCTCGATCTTGTCGGCATTCGTCACGGCCCGCGGCTGATTTGCGACCAGTCGCTGTCCGTTCACGAAGGTGAAGTTCTTACTGCCAAGGTCCTCGATTTCGACCCTGCCGTGCATCGCGCGGAGCCGAGCGTGGCGCTTGCTGACCACGCTCGTCGGATCCTCCAGCGTGAGGTCGTTCTCGGACGCACGACCGATCGAGACCTCCTCCTGCTCGAATACGTATGTGCTCGGTGCGTCGCTTAGGTCGGACTGCTGTAGCGTAAGCCTCAGCCGCATGTCGTTGCGCTGTAATGGGTTCCCCGGGTGATAACTGCCTCGAGGCGCCAATGTAAGGAACGTTGAAACATGCTAGTGGGTGCTGAGGGCGCCCTTCTGGAATCCAGATCCGATCCCACATCCATGATCGAGTCCGTCGCCTTCACCCCTCAAATGCCGACGCGCGACGCGTTTCAGTCGCTGCCTCTCGCGGAGCAGTTTCGGCTAGTCCGACAGCAGACCGAGCACCTAGCCGGTCCGCTGCAGACCGAGGACTACGTAGTCCAGTCAATGACGGACGTCAGTCCGACAAAGTGGCATCTGGCCCACACGACGTGGTTCTGGGAAACCTTCGTCCTCCAGCCGTACCTGCCGGGCTACAAGCTGTTCGATGCATCCTACCCCTTCCTCTTCAATTCGTACTACGTGCAGGCCGGCGAGCGCCACTGCCGTGCCCAGCGAGGATATCTGTCTCGGCCGACCGTCCGCGAGGTGTATGAGTACCGGGCGTATGTCGACGAGCGGATGTCGGACCTGCTCGCCGGTCTTTCGCACGACGACCGGCCTCGACTGACGGAGGTCGTGCTTATCGGCCTTCATCACGAGCAGCAGCATCAGGAATTGATATTGACCGACATCAAGCACGTGTTCTCGGTCAATCCGCTGCGGCCGGCCTACACGAAGTCCGATCCGGTCCCCACCGTCGCGCCCGACCCGCTTCGCTGGATCGAGTTCGAGGACGGGCTGCACGAGATCGGCTATCACCAGGACCTGGATGGGCCGTTCTCGTTTGACAACGAGAGCCCAAGACATCGAGCGTACGTTCAGCCTTACGCTCTGGCTGATCGGCTCGTGACGTGCGGCGAGTACCTCGAGTTCATCAACTCCGGCGGATATGATGATGCAGCCCACTGGCTCTCCGAAGGATTCGCACACGTCCAGCAGGAATCGTGGAAAGAGCCGTTCTACTGGGAAAGGCGCGACAATGAGTGGTGGCACTACACACTGCACGGGATGCGCAGGGTCGATCCCAACGAGCCGGTGACCCACCTCTCGTACTACGAGGCGGACGCTTTCGCCCGGTGGGCCGGTCATCGATTGCCGACCGAGTTCGAATGGGAGATCGCCGCGCGATCTCTCGATCAGGGGATCGACTCGCCGGGGGCCTTCGTGGAGAGCGCTAGGCTTCATCCCGCCGCGGCCGCCACGCCGGCCGGGGGCGACGGAGCTCCGCAGCCGGAACGGTTTCAGCAGCTTTTCGGAGTAGCGTGGCAGTGGACGCAGAGTCACTACTCGCCCTATCCTGGTTATCGCGCTGCCCCCGGAACGCTTGGTGAGTACAACGGCAAATGGATGTGTAACCAGTTCGTCCTCCGCGGGGGAAGCTGTGCCACCAGCCGCACCCACATCCGAACGAGCTATCGAAACTTCTTCCATAGCTCGGCCACGTGGCAGTTCACCGGAATCCGACTCGCTCGACTCAGCGATTAGACTACACTTCCACCGACCAGTCCGTGCATTTGCCTGCGTCTTACAGCTCTCGCTCTGAGTTCCTCGACGATGTCGTCCAGGGACTGTCGCGACCGCCACGATCCATCCCCAGTAAGTACTTCTATGACGAGGAGGGCTCCAGGCTGTTCGATGAGATCACGCTGCTTCCCGAGTACTACCCGACTCGGACGGAGCGCGCGATTCTGACAGACAACATGGAGGAGCTCGCTCGAGCGGTCGGTTCAGGCGCGGTCCTGATCGAGTTCGGAAGCGGTTCGAGTGACAAGACCCGGCACCTGCTCGACGAGCTGCCAGATCTGGCTGCATACGTCCCCATCGATATTTCAGGGGATCACCTGAGCGCCACTGCCCGGAATCTGGCTGAACGCTACCCCCACCTGACCATCTTGCCTGTCGCCGCCGACTACACGGCCGACTATGAACTTCCCGACCTCCCGCCCCACAGCAGGCGCATCGGGTTCTTTCCGGGATCTACTATTGGCAACCTCGAGCGCGAGGGCGCCGAGCGGTTCCTTCGTCGCATTCGAGCCCTGGTTGGCGATGGAGGCGGACTGATCCTGGGCGCAGATCTCAAGAAGGATCCAGCCGTGCTCTTACCAGCCTACAACGACGAAGCGGGCGTGACGGCAGCGTTTAACAAGAACGTTCTCGCTCGCATCCGGGATGAGCTCGGTGGCGAGTTGGATGTCGACGGCTTCGCTCATCTGGCTCTCTGGAATGAGGACGAGAGCCGAATCGAGATGTACCTGCTCGCGCTCGAAGACCAGGTCATCCGGATCAACGGCCGGCAGTTTGACATCGCTGCGGGTGAAGCCATCCACACCGAGAACTCCCACAAGTACACCCACGCCGACCTCGAACGGGTGGCTTCGCGCGCGGGCTTCGCCGTCACGCAGACCTGGATCGACGAGGACGGCTACTTCACTGTGAAGTTGCTCGAGAGCGCCTGAGACCGCCGTTCAATTGCCGCCGAGTGTTATCGTATCCGGCACGATGAACGCCTCGGGATACCTGTCGCGCAGCACGTAGAG
>JBJHBB010000404.1:0-3216 GCA_050485265.1 Rhodothermales bacterium
GATGCCACTCCATCCGTTTCGCTTCTCCGGTATCCGACGGATGCGGCGGTGGCCAACCCGCCGCACTGGACGAGTCCGGGGCGTGGATCATTAGCTTACCTCGGGGTGCGCTTCGACCAGGCTCCGGAAGACAGTGTCAGCATCGCGCATTTGCCGGAGGGATGGCTTCTTCCGCCCGTCGAGGCTGGGGCCTACCGACTCGTTGCAAGCCATCCGGGCGATGGCGTCCCATCCGAGCGAATGCTCCTCGTCATGCCCGGCGACCATCCCCGCATCGAGACTCTGGACGGGTTGGTCGACGCGCTGGCCTATCTGGCCTTTCCGTCTGAAATCGAGCACATTCGCTCGGGCATCACGGTCGGCGAGCGCCGCCGGCGCTTCGATGCGTTCTGGGGAGGCCTGCTGGAGGATCGCCGCGTGGCGGAATCAGTGATGCGTCGCTATTACGAACGCGTCGAGGAGGCCAACGAGCGCTACTCGTCGCACAAGCCGGGGTGGATGACCGATCGGGGAATGATCTTCATCATCCTGGGCCGACCGGAAGTGGTGGAGCGGACGCCGGAGACGGAAACGTGGCACTATGCCTTCGGACAGCCCGACCAGACCCGGACGTTCGTCTTCGATCGCGTGCTGTATCCCGGCATCAGTGACGGCAGCCACCATCACGTGCTGCGTCGTGCGGCTCGTTACGAGACCGTCTGGCACGACGCGATTCGCAGCATGAGGCAGGGCAGCGTCGCGTACTAGTCAGGCGGCCTCGGCAGTGGCGGCCTTTGCGGGTGCTGCCTTGGCTTCGGACTTCTGCTCCGAGGTCGGCGCTTTGTCAGTGGGTGCGGTCGACTCAGCCTTGTCGGCCTTCTCGGATTTCTCGGTCTTCTTGCCGGCGTCGGTGTAGTCGGTCAGGTAGAAGCCGGATCCTTTGAATATCAGGCCCGCACCGGAAATGACGCGCTGCACCTTCTGGCCGGTCTCAGGGTCGACCGTCAGCGCGTCTTCACTGATGCGCTGCACCACCTCGAAGGTGGTGCCATCCTCTCTGCGATAGACGTAGGTGGGCATATCGGGAGCGTACGCTGGGCAGTTTCCAAGTGACCGCGCGCCGGTACCAGAGCCTCGGCGGCAGGTTCCGCCGCTGTGCGCGGATATAGTGTGATCAACGCTCGCCGGCCAGTTTTTGCGCTACCGACCTCCAGAGGAGACCCGCCCCAACGACGACCAGGCCTATCACCCAGATGTGCGTCTCAACCCAGAAAGCTAGAAAGACGCAACTCGCCAAACCACCCCAGGCCAGGGAGCGCGGGTATCGTCTTTCCTCCTCTGACAGCCTTAGCGCTGCGAGGTTGGTGATGCCGTAGTAGAGCAATACGGTGAAGGCGCTGAACGCCCAAGTCACCCGCACATCACCGATGAGCGCCAGAAGGGCCACGATGCCGCCAACGGCAATCGTTGCTACTGTCGGTGAGGTGCGGTCGCGATTTAGGCGAGTGGTCACCTCCGGCATGTCCCCGCGGCGGCCCATGGCCAGGAGGACGCGCGAAAGTCCGAGCAGCAAATTCAGCAACACGCCTACCATTGCTGTGATGGCGGCTATCGCAACCACCATTGCGACACCGGGCAACTCCATGGCGCGAGCTGCAACCTCCAGCGGAGCGGCCTCGACTGCCGTGGCCTCGGCAAGCCGGCCCGCCCCAATGGCCCTCACGGCGACGATCGCAACGGCCACGTAGAGGGCCGTGATGATGCCAAGCGTTATGACGACAGCCTGCGGGATCGTCCTGGACGGACTTCTTACCTCCTCGCCGAGCGTGGCGATTCGTCCGTAGCCCGTAAACGCGACGAACATTAGCGCGCAGGCTTCGAGCAATCCCGGGAGGAGTGCACCACCGTCAGGAGGATCGAAGAACGGGGTGAGGGTTCCTGGATCCGGGGAAGTGGTCGTGAGCCCGCCGACCAGGAAGTACGCCAGGCCGAGGAGAGTCGCGGTCACGAGGACCACATTCAGGACGTTCGACCGTCGAGCGCCAAGGAGCACAATCGCCGTCAACGACACGACGAGCAATAGGGCGACAGGCACCAGCAAGTCCGGACCTACGCCCAGGAGCCTCAGGAAGTAGCCACCAAAGCCCAGCGCTGCCGTTGCTGCGGAGGCACTCTTTGCCAGCAGAAATAGCCAGCCAGCCGTGAACCCCATGTGCGGTCCGAGATAGCGATAGCCGTACTCGTACGTCCCGCCGCTTACAGGGTGAGCGGCAGCGAGCTGCGCGCTGCTCAGTCCGTTGCAGGCCGCAACGATCGCAGCCAGACCAATCGCGACGATGACCGCCGGACCGGCAACCCCGCTGGCCACGCCGATGCTCACGAAGACGCCGGTGCCTACGATGGACCCCAGGCCAACGACGACGGCGCCACCGAGCCCGAGTTCTCGACGTAGCCTCGAGTCAGCCGACACGCTTACCCTTTGGTGACCTGGCCTGCGTGTGCCTCGGGTCGTTTGGCGTGTCCGTCCTGTCGGGCACCAAACACCCGATCCAGAACGTCTTCGCGAGTCAGAAGTGCAGTGGCGCCCACGATCAGGGAATCCAGAATCAATCTGCGAACAAACGCTAGGCGCAGCAATCCGCGTAGCGTGCCCACGACGACCTTGAACAAGAGGGGAAGGACGAGCAGCGCTCCGATGAACGCTATGAGCGTCTCGACGGTGAAGTTGGCAACGGGATTCCGAAGCGTGGGCATCGCGTGAAGGGCGGTTTCAGAGTGGACTTTGAATGTACCCCGGCGGAGCCGTCCGCGTTTCCAGATCGAGGAAATGGTCGACGGTCGCGAGCACTCAAACTTGTGCAGCCAGTTGACCGCATGCGGCATCGATGTCCTGCCCACGGCTGCGTCGTACGGTCACGGTCACTCCCTCGCGCACGAGCGCGCGAAGGAAGCGCTCCAGCCTTTTTTCGGACGGTGACCGGAAATCGGCGCCCGGCACGGGATTGTAGACGATGATGTTGACCTTGCTGGGTGCCCAACGCGTGATAGCCGCCAGGTTGGCGGAGTCCTCGTCGGAGTCGTTGCGGTCCTCGAACAAACAATACTCGTAGGTGATGCGGTTGCCCGTCTGCGCGTAATAGTGACGCACGGCATCCTCGAGAGCGCCCAGGTCCGTCTTTTCGGAGCGGTTGACAGGCATGATTGCGCTGCGCTGGGCATCGGTCGGAGCGTGAAGGC
>JBJHBB010000405.1:0-3210 GCA_050485265.1 Rhodothermales bacterium
GATGGACGGCGCGAACCGCACATTGTCCCCACTGCGGTCGGCTCCGAGATGCCCGGAACAGTGCGAAACGGTCCACAGCGGGGCGAGAGCTTCAAGAGGGGCCGGCCACCCGACGCGCAATTGGACTGGCAAGACTCATGGTCCACCAACCCCCGCAACTGTTGTCGAGCTCGGCAGTACGGCACGACCGCGCTATCCCACCGAGACGATTCCCCGAGCAAAGCGTTCGCAAATCACGTCGCCGAGCAGTGACCTGTCGTAGCCTGTCACTCCGCAACGAGAGGCATGCGGTGGCACGGGGCGCGATCTGGCGGAGGTGGGACCTCCATGTTCACACACCCGCTTCCGTTGTCCAGAATTTCGGCGGCGAGGACTCGTGGGATCGGTACCTGACTGACCTTGCGAACCTGCCAGAGACCTTGTCCGTGCTAGGAATCAACGACTACTGGTTCCTCGACGGATACGACCGTGTTCGAGAAGAGTGGCTCAGCGGTCGCCTCCCGAACATCGAGCAGCTCTTCCCCGTAGTCGAAATGCGTACCGCTGAACTCGCAGGAGCAAACGAGCGGCTTCGCCGCATCAACGTTCACGCGATCTTCGCTGAGGACGTCAGTAGCGACCTGATTCGAGACCAGTTCCTGAGCGGCATCGTTGCGGAAATGAAGCTGTCTGCAGCGGCCCAGGGCGACGACGTCAGCTGGTCTGGTCACGTAACCAGGGAGTCCTTGGTCGAGCTGGGCCGAAGGATCCGGGATAGCGTCGCGCCGGAGGTTGCTGCACGCTATCCATCGAGCGACCTCGTCGTTGGCTTCGACAATCTCGTAGTTCCCTGGGAGGCAATAGAGAAGCGTCTGGAGCTGGACTATTTCGCTGGATCAGCGATAACTGCAGTCGGCAAAGCCGAGTGGGACTCCATGCACTGGGGCGGCGGGTCGATTGGACTAAAGAAGGACATTATCAATAGGTCGGACATCTCCTTCACGGCGGCTGCGAGTGCCGAAGCGTACGCGAATGGTCGTGCAGCCCTAACGTCTGCCCAGGTCCGCGACCGACTGCTCGACTGCAGCGACGCCCACAACTTCTCTGACTCGGACGAGAAGGACCGTATCGGCAATTGTTTCACCTGGATTAGCTCCGACCCGACCCTCGCTGGACTCCTCCACGCCATAGAGGAGTTCGAGGAGCGCGTCTATGTTGGCGATGAGCCAGCGCGGGTTCGCGCGGTACGCACTAATCCGTCCTCCGTGATTGATGCCGTCGAGATCGGTCCGGGCAGCGAGAACGTTGCGGAAATCTACTTTGATGACGTGAGAGTTGAACTGAACAGTGGCTTCGTCACGATCATCGGGAACAAGGGGCAGGGAAAGAGCGCACTCGTCGACATTATCGGCCTGTTGGGTAACAGTCGAAACGAGGAAAGCTTCAGCTTTCTATCCAATACCCGTTTTCGAAACCCAAAGAAGAACAGCGCAAGTACTCACGATGCCAGACTTCAGTGGCTTGATGGCCACCACGTCGAGCGCACCCTTGATGAGAGAACCAACCCCGAGCACATCGAATCAGTTACATACCTACCGCAGAGCCTCATCGATGAGATTTGCTCTGATGAACCCGGCGTCGCTGCCGACCGATTCCGCGCGGAACTGGAAGTCGTAGTCTTCTCGCACATTTCGCGGGCAGACCGCCTAGGAGCATCCTCCTTGGCGGAACTCCTCGCGCAGAAGACAGAATCTCTTGAGGAGAGGCTCCGACTCCATAGGGCGGAGCTGGGAAAGTTGAACCGCGACATCGCCCAAGTCCGACGCCTTGCGGCGAAGGCGCGTGTGGAGTCCCTCCGCGACGAGCTCAAACAGCTTCGGGACCGCGAGGCACAGTGGCTCACGCAGGAACCCGCAATCGTGTCGCTGCCCGAGGACGATGACGCCGACCTAGTTCACCTCCAGGCCCTATTGGAGGACGCTGAAGTCGACCGAGCGCGAATCTCGGAGGAAATCGATCAGGTACGTGCGACTGACGCTGAGCTTGCATCGAAGCATGAAGCCGGGCAGCAGCTGAAGACGGCGCTTGAAACCCTGGAGGGACAAGTCGAACGTTTTCGATTCGATCATCAAGCCACGATCGAGCGTCTCGGCCTAGACCCAACCGAACTCATAACGTTCGTCGCAACTCGCCAGCCGCTAGTGCAGGTCCTCGCAGATATCACCGAACAGCGTGAACGTATTCGTGCGCAGTTGGATCCGGAGGTGGACGGAAGCCTCGGACGCCAGTTGGCCTATGCCTCGGAGAAAGTCGAATCCTTCGAGGCGACTCTTGGCGCCCCGGCCCGCGCTCACGCTGAGAGCGTGAAGGACCATCGTGACTGGGCAAGTGTTCTGGGCGCGATTCGTGGACTGACTGAGGATGAGCGTGGCATCAAGGACGTCGAGAGAGATTTGGACGAGATTGATCGTGCTGAGGAGAACCTGAGTCGCCTAATCGTAAAGCGAACGGAGTTGATCCGAACCATACACTCCGTCTTGATGGACATTGTTGACGTGTACCGAGCCGTGTACGGACCTGCAGTGGACTTCATCGAAAGCCATCGTGTTGCCGCCTCCGCAGGACTTGAGTTTGCTGCCGATCTCCGGGTTATCGCCCTGCGTGAGCGCCTTTGGGAGATGGTGGCGCGCAACACTAGCGGCGCTTTCCTAGGACGCGAGGAGGCCGACGAGAAGGTCGCCGGATGGATTGATGAGACTTCATTCGCTAACGTTGACTCGTTGCTCGACTTCCTCCAAATGATGGAGGAAGCGATGAACGATGGAGCGGCTCTGGGATCCGATCCGGATCGCATGATCAAGAAGGGCCGGAGCATCGAAGAGTTGTACGACTTCCTCTTCGGGCTAAGCTACCTCGAACCATACTTCCTACTTCTGTACCGGTCCGTCTCCATCGATGAATTGTCGCCCGGGGAGAAGGGCACTCTCTTACTCGTATTCTACCTGCTGGTGGATCGATCAAACCGACCGTTGATGTTGGATCAGCCTGACGAGAACTTGGACAATCAAACCATCCATAACATTCTGGTCCCTGCCCTGAAGGAAGCGAAGAAGCGACGCCAAATTATCGTCGTGACCCACAGCCCGAACGTGGCTGTCGTAGCCGATGCGGATCAGGTTGTCGTGGGAGTTCGTGAGGAACGCCGCTTCACGTACGTCTCTGGCGCGATCG
>JBJHBB010000406.1:0-3207 GCA_050485265.1 Rhodothermales bacterium
CCACACGAAGCACCACCAAGGCTACACCGACAAGCTCAATTCGGCCGTCGAGGGCACAGAGTTCGAGAACAAGTCCATCGAGGACATTCTGACCAGCATCGACCGGATGCCGAAGGACAAGCAGACCGCCGTCCGAAACAACGGCGGCGGCTACTACAACCACAACGTCTTCTGGACCATCATGAGCCCCGACGGCGGGGGTGAGCCCTCGGGTGACCTCGGCGACGCCATTCGCCAGAAGTGGGGCTCCTTCGACGACTTCAAGAAGGCATTCAAGGAGGCCGCCACCGGGCAGTTCGGCTCCGGATGGGCCTGGCTGGTGGTCAAGCACGGCGCACTCGACATCGTCGGGCTTCCCAATCAGGACGCTCCGGTGATGGAGGGGCACTACCCCATCCTCGGCATCGACGTCTGGGAGCACGCCTACTACCTCAAGTACCAGAACAAACGCCCCGACTACGTGGACGCCTTCTGGAAGGTGGTCGATTGGAACGAGGCGAACCGACGCTTCAAGGAGCAGAACTGACCCTCCGCCACGTTGCTGGACTAAGGGGCGGCCGCTTGACGCGGCCGCCCCTTTTTGCTTGGTCTAGTTCGAACGTGCTAGAGACCCATTCCAAGGCTGAGCAGGAAGGAAGAATTCGACCACGTGCTCCGAGAGGAGGCATAGAACGGATTGAATTGGCCCATCCCCATAGTCTCGTAGCGGAGGCCCACTGAAAAGGCGGACAGGGGGCCGGCCAGGCCAGGCTTCGCGCCAGCCTCGACATGCCAGCCCGACTCGCCGGAAACGAACTGAATCCGTCCATCGACTCCAGTCCCGATCGTTCGCTTGTCGCCTAGAAAGTAGGCGATACGCACCCCGCCTTCGAGGTAGGGCGTCCATCCCTCTGTAGGCAGATCGAAGCGCAGCCCGAGTCCGCCACCTACGGCGAAGCGCTCGAAGTCGGACGGTTCGAAGTACTCACGCACGAGAAACGGCGGCTCCGGAAACTCCCAACTGCCATCTACGAATGAGCGCGCAAGAGACACGCTGATAGGGATGGAGAGCTGAGAGCTAATCGCGTGCAGACGCGCAGCAGCTCGGCCTTCCAGCGCCACAATGGTTCCTCGGCCGGGCTCCTCGATCTCTCTGGCGGGATAGCGGACGTAGTTCTCGCGATGCTGTGTCAGGGTGCGCGGCCCTGCCCAGAGACGCACCTCGTACTCGACTACCTGCGCACTCCGACGTGCCTGCGCGCCGCGGTCGACAACGAACACCTCCTGGTTGACGCAATCATGGTAGCGTTCCACGGAGCGGATGAGGTCTCGGCGCGTGTATCGGAGGCGGACAGTCCGCTCCTGCTCTCCGGGGCATCCGGAAAAGGCGGCGGCCATCGCACGCCTGTACTGACGGTCGATACTCATCCGACGCTC
This sequence comes from Rhodothermales bacterium, assembly GCA_050485265.1. Lineage (GTDB taxonomy): Bacteria > Bacteroidota > Rhodothermia > Rhodothermales > JANQRZ01 > JBJHBB01. The sequence continues at coordinate 1,417 of JBJHBB010000406.1, forward strand.
GCCGGTCGCTTCGTCGTTGATCATCCGGCGCGCCTCATAGACGGCGGTGACCCTGCCGTCGCGTTCCACGGCGAAGCGGTCCTCCGGCATCGTCAGCTCTGTGTCGAGGTGGCCGCCCTCGAGTCTGGCCTGCTCGAAGGCGAAGGCGTAAAGGCTGACTTCACCCTCGGCGAGGCGCTGGAGGAAGAGCGGTCGCGATTCGGGATGGTCGGGCCCTGGCGACAGATCCTTGCGAACGAAGTGGGCGCCGTCGTGGAAGCCGAAGCCCGCAATGTCGGCGGCCACGTAGCGCCGCGAGCCTGATTCTCCTTCCATACGGAAGACGGCGCCGTGGGCCAGATCCAGGTCGAGTTGACGCTGAACTTCCCCCTGCAGCGTATCCCCGGCCGCGGTTACAACAAATCCGGGCTCGAACGGAAAAGCTCCCTGTGCATTGCCGGCCGACGGCCAGCAAATACACAGACATACCGTCAAGCCGAAAAGCCTGGTCGCAAGCGACATCCTTTTGCGTGTGAGTTTCGGTGCCGCGAAGGTACGAGTCGAAACTTAAACCAACCCGGCAAAAGCACTCGCTGCTTGGCTTAGAACTCCACCACTGTGAACGCCGAAATCGTTCGCGCTTCCCAGGCGTTGCCGCGGCCGGAGAACGGGTTCCCATTTCCCACGTCGATGCGCTCGAACCGCACGCCTATGGACATGCGTCCGAGGGCATCCACGGGTCGACCGGCAATCCCGATATCACCGTAGACGCTCGACTCCCACGTTGGTACGAAGTAGCAAGCAATCAGACTACACCGCTGGATGTCGTCTTGAAAGATGCGCGACGAGGTCACGCCGATTCCAACGAACGGTTCAATCCCGCCTGTGGGGAAGGCCTGCTGAAATCCCAGCGCCATGCCGGCCCGCCACGCGGCAAAGTCCTCGATGTCCAGTGGTTGAACGGTCTCCTCGGCGAACATGCCCGAGTAGCCGATTCTAGCCTCGATCGGGATCGAAAAGTTGCGATGGAATAGCACGGGCCTCACGCGGGCACGCAGGCCGAATGAAAACATCGCGCCGTCGCTTCGTGTGGGTCGCGCGAGGCTGACGCGGTGTATCGCTCCCATGCCGCCGCTGAGTCGGGCTCCGAAGTCGACGTAAACGTCGGCGCGCCGCCTGGTCACGTCGGAGAGTGCCACCTCGGCCGACCCGCCGATGCACTCATTGTAGCGCGTGACGGCCTCGATCAGTGCGCGCTGTCCGAACCGCATGCGTGGCAGGCGAGCGACCTCCGAAGGGCAATCAGCGAAGATCCATCGTAGCTGCTCCTCGAACTGCCGCTCCACGCGGACGTCCGCCGCGCGAAACTCCGACATCTGGATGCGTCGCTCGTATAGGGGGACGACCTCGCCGTCCGGCGTCTCGATCGCGAACCGATCGGGCCGATACACGAGCTGTCCGCCCTGCGTCACGCGGATGTGATCGATGAGCGAGATCGGATCCTCGAACGAATACGCATACAGGCTGACGTCACCCTGAACGAGCCTGAGCAGGAGCAGGTCTTGCGGACGCAACTCGTCGGTCGGTTGCATGACGCGGCCCACGTAGGTCCGACCGTCCTCGAACGCGACGCGGTCGATCTGCCCGGCGCGTAGCACGCGCGGCTCGTCGGAGGCGTCACTGCGGAACTGCACCCGCTGCGTCGCGACCAACTCAGGAAGTTCAGCCAGCTCGCCGCGGAGCGTGTCGCCCGCAATCGTCACCACATGTCCTGGAGAAAAAGTGGTCGTCTGGGCATGCGCCGTGGAGAAC
>JBJHBB010000407.1:0-3206 GCA_050485265.1 Rhodothermales bacterium
ATATTGGGCACCCCGGACGAAGCCCGTCCCCGCGGGCTCTTAGCTCAGTTGGTTAGAGCGCTACGTTGACATCGTAGAGGTCACTGGTTCGAATCCAGTAGAGCCCACCATCCCTCCCCGTAAGTGCTTACGGGGAGGGTTTTAGCGTTAGAGGGGTGATGATGGCAGCAAACGCCCCGATCTTCGGATTCTCGCTAAAGTATGCCGGTTCGCGTGTGCATAAGTCTCCGTTGTAGAGACGAGAGAGCGAATGAAGCGCAAAGTGGACTAGAGCCTGACTGTAAGTGCCGTCTCTTCGCCAGGATCAGATCTCACGGATAGCGTACCGCCGTGCAGCCGAACGATCTGGCGCGAAAGAGCCAGCCCGATGCCGCTTCCGGATTGCTTGGTACTGAAGAATGGGATGAAGATCTGATCCTGTACATGGGGTTCGATACCGGGGCCGTTGTCTACGATCTCCAGAATCGGACGGCCCTCGTGGTTGACGTGGGCCAGCATCTGGATCTTGCCGTCAACATGTCCTTCCAGAGCCTGCAGGGCGTTGAGGACAAGGTTGATCAGCACCTGCTGCATCAACTCCGGATCGACGAGCACCTCCTGGTCGGCCGGATGCACGCTAGTTTCGATCTCGACTCCTTGCCTCGAAGCGATCTCCGAGAGGAGCATCCGACAACCCGCAAAGAGATCGCTTACCTGCACGCGATCCAATTGGGGCTGCGGCAGGCGAGCAAGGCTCCTGTACGCGTCGACGAACCTCACCAGGCCCTCACTGCGCCGCTCGATCGTTCCTAGCGCCTCTCGGACGGCCGCGAGTTCGACAGGAGTAGACGTCTTAAGAACAGCCGCTTGCTCACGGGCAGTGGACGCGAGCGACGCGATGGGAGCAACCGAGTTCACGATCTCGTGGGTCAACACACGAGTCAGCTGCTGCCAGGCCTCCAACTCTTTCTCTTCCAACTCTTGGCGAATGTCCTGGAGCGAGATCAGGGTGGTAGCTGCGTCACCCAGCCGAAAGCGGGTCGCATGCATCGATAGGTCCAGCATCCGAGAACCTTTTTGAACTCGTACGAGCCTTCTGCCGCTACCATTCAGTCGATCCAGGGCGCGTGTCAATTCCGGGTAGGCGGCGGTCAATTGGTCCATTCGCCGCAAGTGGGGTAACGCGAGGAGCTTCCGTGCCGCAGGATTGGAGACACTCACCTCACCCCGATCGTTCACTGCGACCAGCGCGACCGGAACGTGTCGAACGACCAGGTCGAGAAAGCGGGCTTGCTCCTCGCGCTCACTGCGCAGGCGCCTTAGGGTGTCACCCAGTTCGGTGAACGCCTCAGCGAGGCCTTCCAGTAGCGAATCACCAGACCGGCGGCCCATGTGTACGGAGTAGTCGTCGTACCGCACCCCCTCGACAAAGCGCAGCACTTCTCTCAGCGGTCGCTCCGCAAACCGGGTGATTCGCACCAGCAGAAGCAGCGCCGCGAATAAGAGGACACTGAAGGCGAGCCATCCATGCGCTCCTCCGATTTGCGCGGCGCCTACGACCCCCAGACCCACGCCCGTGAACAGCAGCACGCGTACGGCTATGCGCAGCCTATACGTGACCAGCCGCCGCCTGACGAGGTGCAGCTTCGACTTCACTGGGCGAGGCGACGTGCGTGACGATCCCATTGGTAACTGCGCTCGTACGCCGTGGAAGCTATTCTTGATCGGGTCGATGGGTCGGCGCTATTGCGCCGCGAAGCCGTCAGGTACCCCCTATCTACAGGCCGTACTTCTCGATTCGCCGGTATAGCGATTTCCTGGTGAGACCCAGGGCATTGGCGGCCCGCGTGATGTTGCCTTCGTGGCTGTCGAGCGCTCGCCGAATCACGTCGCGCTCGATGGCCTCGAGGTCGAACGTCGACGCCGAATGCCCGACGCTGCCATTGGCCTGCTCTGAACTCAGCAGCAAGTCGGAAGCCGTCAGCGCGTCGTTCTCAGACAGGATGACGGCACGCTCGATCGTATGCTGGAGCTCGCGCACGTTCCCCGGCCACGGGTGTTCACGGAGTCGCGCCAGGGCCTCGGGCGCGAAACGAAGGTGACCACGCCCGTACGTCGCAGCGTACCGTCGCAGAAAGTGGTGGGCCAGAATATCGAGATCGCCGTAGCGGTCGCGCAACGCGGGAAGGCGGAGTTCGACCGTGTTCAAGCGGTACAGCAAGTCCTGTCGAAACTCTCCGCTCTGTGCCAGTTCGGCCAACGGGCGATTCGTGGCGGAGACTATGCGCACATCGATCGAGCGAGTCGCACCTTCCCCCACCCGCGTCACCTCGCGCCGCTGAAGCACGGTCAGCAGTTTCTGTTGCTGAGGCAGGTCGATGTTGCCGATCTCGTCAAGAAAGAGCGTCCCACCTGAGGCGGCCTCGAAGACGCCCACTTTGTCCCGGTCGGCGCCAGTGAACGACCCCTTCACGTGGCCGAACATCTCACTTTCGAAGAGTGTCGGCGTGAGCGCGCCTACATCTACTGAAATGAAGGACTCATCTACTCGGTGACTCAGCAGGTGCAGTGCTCTTGCGACCAATTCCTTGCCAGTGCCATTCTCACCAAGGATTAGAACGTTGGCTTCCGTGGGAGCAACCTTCTTCAGTGTCTGAAAGACACGCTTCATCTGGGGGCTCTCGCCGATCAGCTCAGCTAGTGCATCAGCAGGTTCCGGCGGCGCCTCGCGCAGACGCATTCGATGCTGCGCGGCGCCGACCGTCTGTACCAGCTGCTCGTTGGACCACGGCTTCGTCACAAAGTCCGCTGCTCCACGCTTCATGGCCTGAACGGCCAGATCGACCTCACCATATGCGGTGATCATGACCACCGCGAGCGTCGGATCCATGTCCAAGAGCCGATCGAGCCAGAATAGGCCCTCCTTCCCGCTCGAGACGTCTCGCTGGAAGTTCATGTCGAGAAGCACGACGCCAGGCCGCAACTCGTGCACCATCGCGGGTAGCGACTCCGGACTGGTACTCACATGTACCTCGAAACCGCGACCAGAGAGCAATAGGCGAAGCGCAGTAAGTACGTCCGGGTTATCGTCGACGACGACAACACTTCGCTTCACATGACCGGTGTGCAACATATGGACGAACGGTTAGGCGAGCCTGAACTAACCGGATGTTCGGTCAACCCGGCTCTGAAGAAAGCATTCTGTGCGCACGCGCACACGAAATGTG